>WQTY01000063.1 GCA_009786045.1 Pseudomonadota bacterium
TCGTCGTCAGCGGCGTCGTTGTGGTCGGTCACGTACGAGAGTACGCTCCCTTCCACGCCTCCTTGCTTCCTAGAATCTGCGCCATTTGGGCGCTGCGCTCTTGGCTAGTGCAATAATGTGCATCGTCGTCGTCAGCGGCGTCGTTGTGGTCGGTCACGTACGAAGTACGCTCCCTTCCACGCCTCCTTGNTTCCTGGAATCTGCANCATTTCGACGCCGCGATAGGTTGATGAGGCGAGTGCGATAGCGGCGCAGGGGGCGTTGCCCCCACAGACAAAAAATTGCCCGTAGGGGCGACCGTTCCTGGTCGCCCGTTCTGCTGGTTCCCCCGAAGGGGAGAAAAAAACCATGAAATTGCAGGGCATCTGTGGTATGGGGGCGTTTCCTGCGGGGTGCGACGGGTTTGGATTTGTCGCAGGCTCTGGCGGGGTGAGTGGTATTCTAGAGTGGGAATGAGTGATGAATAATCAGCAAAGAAATGCGCCTTGTCATTGTGGGAGCGGCAAGAAGTACAAAGTGTGTTGCATGCGCAAGGATGAGGCACAGGCTCAGCTTTCGCGTCAGCAGTACGACGTCCGCCGGGTGATTGGGCCGGGAACGTCACCTTATATCTTTTGGAAGCGCTGGAGTGCAGCCTGCAGCCGCAATGAGTTTGGCCTGGTGTATGACATGCTTCTTGCCGGTGGCGAATTGAGTGAGCGATTCAAGACGGCCGAAGATTTCTTTGTCAACTTGAGTGAGATTGGTTTGCCGTATGAGCCGGTGTGGAGTCTTGACAAGATCAAGCTTACGGAAACGCTTTGTATGTTTTTGTGCCATCGTGTCGATGATGAGGACAAGAATGCGGACAACATCGTTTCGCTGGTGACGCTGAAGCGCACGGAGTCTGGTCTTCGCGTTGAGAATGTTCGCAAGGTTGTGGAGAAGGCTTCGCCGGATTTCCAGCTTTCGTTTGAGCTGTTTGGCATTGAGAGTGCAGAGCATGCGTACCTTCTCAAGTGTCAGACGGGCTGGACGCGTCCTGATTTGACGGACGAGTCGTCGCGCTTTGTCGCACCGGAAGTCTGAGAGGGACGAAGACAGCAGGTTTTGCGCCGCGGCGGATCTCCCTCTCTGGCTTGTGGTTTGTGATGGGGGTTTTGGGCATGAGAAAGATCGAAATGCTCGGGATGAGTGAGTTTGCGGCGCTTTTTAGGAGGACAGTTTTTGCGTCCCTTGACGAGCAGGGGCTGGAAACGCTTCGGGGGATGTTTGAGCGGTATGCTGTCGAGAGGGGGGAGTATCTTCGCCGCAAGGGGGAAGGGTCTTCGGCTTTGTATGTCGTGGAGAGTGGCCGGATTGACCTTATGGACGGCATGTATCACAGCGTGTTGGGCATGTGTGGTGAGGGAGAGTGCGTAGGGTTGTTGTCGTTGTGGTTTCCCGGGGTGGGGTATTTGGATGCGTGTGCGGCGGAGCCGTCGGCGGTTTTAAGTTTGGATGAGGGTGCATTTCGCATGCTTGAGTTTTCGGATCCCAAGCTTGTTTTAATGATGATGCGTTGCATTCGAACGGTCGTTTCGCCAAAGTTGTCGCGTGCGCTGGAGATCGCGGCAAAGCTCTATCAGGAGGGCTAGCATTGCGTGTTTGAGGGTGATAAACCGTTGGCAATGTGTAGGTTTGTGTGATAAGTATTCCGCGAAAGGTGCTTTTGTTATCTCGTGACGGGCGAGATGGCATGGATGGGTTGAGGCATTCGTATTTGGGTGTTTCGCATTCAGGTGATGGCGCGGTAATGCAATCCTACGATTGGAGGGAAGTCAATGCGGACGAATGAAGACATTGAACAGTATTTGCTTGAAATGGATCTACCGTATGAGGTTTTGGGCGAGGGGCTTTACCGTTTGAATGACGAAGTCGAGGATGTTGATGACATCATCGTGATGCATACGCCTCCGCTTATCATTTTCAGTGTTCGCCTGATGAAGGTACCCACAAAAGATCGTGAAGCATTTTTTCAGAAGCTTCTGGAGCTCAATGCGAGCGATTTGGTTGCTGGTGCGTATGGCATTGATGGCGAAGACGTGATTATCACAGATACGCTTCAGTCTGAGAATCTTGATTTTAATGAATTTCAGGCGTCGGTGGAATCGCTGGTATTTTCGATTCACGAGCATTATCCTGTTCTTTGCAAATACCTCGACTAATTCACTGGTAAGGAGACATCGCTATGGGTATTTTTAACCGTATTTCGACCCTTTTTAAGTCAGAGGTCAATGCAGGCCTGGATAAGATGGAGGATCCTGAGAAGATCCTCAACCAGTTGATATTGGATATGTCGACACAGCTTAACGAAGCGAAGAAGCAGGTGGCTGTGGCGATAGCGGATGAGAAGCGTCTGAAGAAGCAGCTTGAGGATGAGGAAGCCCGTGCTGTGGAGTGGGAGCGCAAGGCCATGATGGCGGTTCAGGCTGGCCGTGATGATTTGGCATCAGAGGCATTGGGCCGCAAGGGCGAGTACGATTCGAACGTGGCGCAGTATCGTCAGCAGTGGGAGCAGCAGAAGGCGGGAACGGACAGACTCCGGTCCAAGCTTAAGGAGCTCAATACGAAGATCGAGGATGCCAAGCGCAAGAAGAATCTTTTGGTGGCGCGTCAGAAGCGAGCAAAAGCGACGGCGACCATTCACGATACGCTTTCCGGTATGGACAACAATTCTGCGTTCGGTACTTTTGACCGCATGGCGGAGAAGGTGGACAGGATGGAAGCTGAGGCGGCTGCGAAGGAAGAGCTGTCGATGGACTTTTCGGGTGGCGACGACCTGGAGAAGGAGTTCCGAAATCTCAAGCCTGCGGTCAACAGCGATGCACTGGCGGCGCTGAAGGCGAAGATGGGGGTGGCGCCTGCGGCACCTGTGTCCAAGCCAGCGGAGCAGCCCTATGGCAGCGAGTCGTATGGGGCAGGAAACAATAAACTGTCCAAAGCGTCGAGCTGGGATGATGTTTAGTCGTTTGAATTAGCAGGTGAGCAAGCTTTCCCCAAGTGCATGACTTGGGGATTTTCATTTGAAGCGGTGGCCCATGGATCGTCCCATTGCCGACTTGGCATCGATCATTCGTCAGAATGCAGCTTTTATCCCTGGCCTTAAGGCTGAGATTGGCCGTGTCATCGTTGGGCAGCATCATATGGTGGATCGCGCGATTATCGCGCTTTTGACGGGCGGGCATCTGCTGCTGGAGGGTGTGCCGGGGCTGGCAAAGACGCTGCTGTGCAACACGCTGGCGCGTGTCGTAGATTGCCAGTTTCAGCGGATTCAGTTTACGCCGGACCTTCTGCCTGCGGATTTGATTGGTTCGTTGGCTTATCGTCAGGATGCGGGTGAGTTTTATGTCAAGAAGGGGCCGATTTTTGCGAATCTGATTTTGGCGGATGAGATCAATCGTGCGCCGGCGAAGGTTCAGTCGGCACTTTTGGAGGCCATGGAAGAGCGTCAGGTGACGATTGGTGAGACGACGTATTCGCTGCCGAGTCCATTTTTTGTCATTGCAACGCAGAATCCGATCGACCAGGAAGGAACGTATGCGCTTCCTGAGGCCCAGGTCGACAGGTTTATGATGAAGATCGTTGTGTCGTATCCGTCTTTGGATGAGGAGAAGCAGATTCTGGAGCGTATGACCCAGAAGCAGCGTCCCCTGGCCAGCATCATGACCTCGGCGACAAAATTGATCACGGCTTCTCAGCATGTGGAGTCAGTTTATATTGATGATCGGGTTCGCAGTTACATTGTAAATCTTGTGTATGCGACGCGCCAGCCGGAGCAGTTTGGGCTTCCTCAGCTTAAGGGTTGTGTTGTTCGCGGTGCGAGTCCTCGTGCGACGCTTTCGCTGGCGCGTGCCGCCAAAGCCCGGGCCTTTATGGAGACCAGGGCTTTTGTGACACCGGACGATGTTCAGGAGCTCGCCATTGATGTCCTTCAGCATCGGATATCGATGAGCTACGAGGCAGAAGCCGACAATATTTTGCCTGTGGATATCATTGGAGCCATCCTTGGGCATCTCGAAGTGCCGTAGGCATTGATTTTTGTTTTTGGCAGTTCCAAAGAAAAAAACCCACCTAAGGTGGGCTTTTTTGTGCCTGGCAATTGGCGATGGCATCGCCAATTGGTGCGAAAAGACTTTAGGGTCTTGAACTGCAGCCGAAGTAGTCATCTCCACTTGAAAACCGGCAGTAGCGGTTGGTAAGAGAGCAATTTTCTTCGATCAGAGTGCCATCGTTGCAGAATACCACTGTGTTATCTCGGCATTCTCCGACTTCGGTGATACTGCCACATGGCCCTGTGCAGAAACCGTACAGAAGATCTGGTTTAGCCGAAGTGATCTCCTCAAGACAACCCCCTGTGCAGGCTTTTGCCTCAATGCGTTGTTCAACGCATTGCGTGAGCATGTTTCCGTTACAGATGGGGACGTCGTCGTAACCACGGCATGGGTCTGTCGCATCAATGCAGTCAAAATAGCCGAAAATGCCGTCCTTGACGTAGCCACAAACTTGTTGATTCATGGCGCAATTGTATGTTCGGCGTACTTTATTGTCACAGTACTTCAGGATTTCGCCTTCGCATTTTCCGGTGACTGTAAAATCAGCCGTGCATTCTGTGCCAGTAGCGCAATCTGGGGTGCCTTTGTCATCATACAGGCAACCATGTGGGCACGGTGTGACGACGAGTTTACCGTTGTTGCAGTATTTTATGGCATTGTCATCACACTTGCCAATTATGTCAATGTCGCCACAGTCCAGGGACTTGTCGATGCAGGTGGCGACATCCGTCAGAAAGTCTCTGCCACAGTTTTGATTTGTTTCTGAGCAGTCATCGACAATGAGTTGGTTTGCCTGGCATCGTTTGGCGACATTGTTTTCGCAGATTCCTTTTGCGTCGATTTCGCCACATTCGGAGGTTGCCTGGACACAATCGACGGTCAGAGCGGCGTCGCGGCCGCAAACTTTGCTGTCAAGGCTACAGTCGTGCTCGACGATTTCTCCGTTGTGACAACGTTTGGCGACATTGCCTTCGCAGATGCCTTTATCGTCAATATTGCCGCAGGTCGACATTTCCCCGATGCAGACGGCGATGTTATTGCTGATTTGGCAGTCCTTTTGGCAGGCTTTGATTTGGACTTTGCCATTAGTGCACGCATAGACGCGTGATTTGTGGCACAAGGTGCCGGAATAGGGATAATCGGCGAGGTTGCAGCTGTCACCCTGTTTGGGCGTTTTGGGGGAATCATCCGAGCAGCCGGCTGCATAAATGAGTGCCAGGATTGCCAGGCCGAGTGTGTATTTTTTCATGTCAGATTTCCTTGTATTAAGTAAAAAGCGCCTTGGAAGCAGGGGCGATTCTTTTCCGTACGCAATATTAGCAAAAAATGTGCCGCAATAGAAGGCTTGGGTGTACGTTGTGAGAGGCAGGAAGCGTGTGGTATTAACAGGATTGGGGTAAGACAGATGAGAGCGTTTGTGTTGCTGGCATCGGCGCAGAATCCAGAAGAGCAGCTATATGTTAGCAGGGATGGTGGCAGTTTTGCGGAGGATGAAGAGACGCGGATTGCGAATGATTTTGATCTGATTGGCGTTGAGGCAGCTGTGCAGCTCAAGGCGTCTGGTGCACTGGACGAGGTCGTGGTCTTTGGGATGGCACCTGATGAAGTGCAGATTCGCAAAGCGCTTGCGATGGGGGCAGATCGTGGCATCCTGGCGGCTGTGAGCAATGCCGCTCTGGTGCCGGAGCGCGTTGTCGCAACGGCACTCGCAGCAATGGGTGAGACGAGAGATACGGTGGTGTTTTGCGGCAAGATGTGCGTGAACTTCGAGTCAGGTCAGGTGGCACAGAGGTTGAGCGTGGCAATGGGGTGTCCGTGTGTTTGTCAGGCTTTCGAAATCGCACGAGATCGCAGCGGCTGGCGTGTGCTGTGTGAGGAGGATGGCGGGGTGCCGGCTTTTCTGCTCGAAGCGCCGTTTGTGGTTAGCGTGGATTTACGCCTGGCAACGCCGCGTTTTCCGAGTTTTCCAAGTATCCTGCGAGCCAGGATCAAGCCCGTGGATGTCATTTCGCCGGCGATGGCGACTCCCCTTCGAACGGTATCGATTGTGCCTGATGAGAATGCCAGGCGGCAGTGTGTCATGATGGAAGAGGGTTCGTTTTTGGCTCAGTTGGGAGGAGCGCTTCGTGGGTGATGCCTGTTTGTTTTGGTGCATGTTCCCGGGGGAAATCTGGTCTGAACTTCGCGAGACACAGCTTGTGGCCCTGGCAGAGTCTTCGAATAGCCGTCTTGTGGTGTTGGCACCAGTAAGCCCGGCATGGCAGCCTTCGAGCCGGGTGGAGGTGGTTGAGGTACCCGAGTTCATGGGAACCTATGTGGATCCGTCGCGCCTTGCCCGGGGCATTGCCCGGAGCATTGAGGGGAAGAAGTGCGTGGGTGTTCTGGCAGTGCATTCTTCGCGCAGCGCACGCGTGTTGCCATGGGTAGCTGCTGTTGCAGACTGGCCATTCTTTTCGAACATGCGTTTTGAAAGTGAGGAAGCCGTGCATCGCATCATTTGTGTGGGGCGCTATTTGGAACGCCTCCGCGTGCAGGCTGCAGCATTTTGTGCCACACTGGCAGATGACGGCATGGTTTCCTGGGCTGGGCCGTGGCCTGCTGCAGCTTCGGGCCAGCGTTTATGCCCTGGTGCTTTCGACAGGATTGTGGTGCCTCGTTTAGAAAGTTTCGAGGCATTTGGGCGCGAGGGGCGGCCGCTGGATGGCGCACGTATTGTCTTCGGGGCGGGCCGGGGGCTTGGAACACGAGAGAATTTTTTGCGGCTTGAACACTATGCCAGGTGTCACGGTGCGGCGATTGCCGCAACGCGCGCTGTCGTTGATCTGGGATGGGTGACCAATGACGCCCAGGTGGGTCAGACGGGAAAGATCATTGCACCAGAGATTTATGTCGCTTTTGGAATATCCGGTGCCATTCAGCATATCGCAGGCGTTCGCAGCGCTAAAAAGATTTATGCCATCAATGCCGACAGGGACGCGCCTATTTTTCAATATGCCGATGTGGGTGTCGTTGCCGATGTGGGCAAAATCCTCGATCAATGGCTGCCTTAGTCTTTTTTTGTGGGGGAGCTGGTTCCCCCGGATAAGACTAACTCTTATTGCGAACCGTGATTTGCGGAGATGGCGTCTCGATCTTGGCATCATCCAGAGACTTTTTGATGCTCAGGAGGAGTTTTTCCCGGACTGCCCCAAACTCACTCGTTTTTGCCCAGACACTGATGTTCCACTTGATGGCGCTCTCTGTCAGGTCTACAGCCGTGGCAGTGGAGGCGGGCTCAGCCAGGGCGCCTTCGACCTGCGTTGCGGCGAGCAGTGTCTTTTTCGTTTCATCCGTGCTGGCGTTGAGGGAAATATTGATCGCAACGTCAATACGGCGCGTCGTGCTGGCGGTGACATTTTCGATGGTTGAACCAAAGATTTTAGAATTGGGAACGATGATTCTGCGATTATCCGGCGTCGTGAGCGTTGTCTGGAAGAAGTCGATTTCGTTCACTTCACCTGTTTGGCCGTCGACAGTGACGACATCGTGAATTTTGAAGGGGCGGAAGGCAATGATCATGACGCCCGCAGCAAAGTTTGAGAGCGTTCCCTGGAAAGCCAGACCGACAGCCAGACCGGCGGCAGCGATGATGGCGGCAACACTTGTGGTCTGGATGCCAAAGAGGCTGAGGCATGCCAAAACCACGATGACGAGAATGAGCCAGTAAGCACCCTTGCCGAGGAACTGCCCCAGGGTTTCATCAATATGTGTGCGCTGGAGTACCTTGATGATCATGCGCTTGGCGATCTTGGCGACGAAAAAACCCGCTATCAGCAGGAGGATCACGCCGATCAGGTGGACACAGAACTGGCCCACAGAACCAAGATTATTGAGCTGGTCAATGATTTTCTTAATGAATTCCATTTGTAATTTCTCCGCGGAAATGGTCAATGCACTGAGCTGCCCATGGTCATGGTCAGCAGTTTTTTCATTTCCCGGCAGGTTATCATGTTTCAGCGCAGGGGATAACCGAAAGTTTCCGGGCAAGCACTATTTTTATTCCGCAAGGGGGCAGTGTGCTGTCTCTGTTTTGCCTTTGCCTTTTGCCAAAAGCGATGCAGCCGCCTCGCTGGCGCGGTTTCTGTATGAGGCAGTCAGCCAGAATGCGGGGACGGCATAAAGGAAGACAGCAAAGAGACAACCCGCCCAGAACACCCAGAATCCGATGAGAGGGTGCTGGGCCAGATCACGTGCTGCTGCGGCGACATCGACGGCCCGCATCAGAATGAGGAAGGCTGCCCAGCCCAGCAGACTCAGTCCGGTGAGCGCGTAGAAGCGCAGGGGACGGCTCCACCAGGCGTGGATGGCGTATTGAATGGATGCACCAAGGCTTCGACCGGAAGTGATGCGCTCGGCGATGATATGGCGCCGCATGCCCAGAAGGGTGGGAAGGAGGAGAAAGAACAGGCCAAGGCCAAGCGCTGCTTCGGGGGTCTGATGCAGGACGAGGGCGGCGGCAAAGACGCCTGCGAGCATGAGCAAAATGAGGCCCATGGCATAGGCGCAGAGATTAATCAGGAGGACAGAGGGGAGGTCATCCAGCCACGGTCTTTGGCGAGCAGCGGGAGATTTATCGGCAATGGCGCGCCACCAGGCGACATCATAGGCAGAGTGACACAGAATAAAAAGCAGCCCATAGCTTATGGCAGCAGTGGCAAAGTAAAACAGAGACAGCTGCTTCGTATCAGAGAAGGCAATGATGATGATGGCAAGGATGGCGAACGCATTAAAGGCCATAAAGCCTGCACCCAGGATGTTGGTTCTGGCAATGAAAATCCAGATGCGCGGGAGACTATGGGTGCCCATCATGAGAGCGTCCGTGAGAAAATCGCCCCTGCAGGACGGTTTCGATGCAATCTCTGCCGAGTGCTCTGTGGTGTGGTGCTTCGTCATGGCGCCAAATACTTCCATAAATTGGTTTTTTTGCTTCGGGCATTTAGAGGGGGCAACGCCCCCTGCGCCGCTATTGCCGCATGCGGCAATACGCGTCTACCCCCTTTGCGGGGACACCCC
>WQTY01000064.1 GCA_009786045.1 Pseudomonadota bacterium
CCCCCTGTGCGGGCCTCAATCGCCGGCCCGCAACGCCCGGCTGGGGCGACTGCGTCGCGGCGGGCGACCGTCCCGGTCGCCCCTACAGGTTTCGTTTCTGTTCAGCGGCAGGGCGACCGCGAGGGTCGCCCCTACAACATTGTTTTTGTCAACGGGTGCAGACACGCAGGCCTGCCCAACTCTGCGAATCTGCTTCAACAACGTATACAAGCCTCACTCACCCACAGGCAATGCGCAGCATTGCAGGGGGTGTGGGGGAGCAATGCTCCCCCACATAAAAAATCAAAAAAGGTGAAATTTTGGAAGATTTGGTGCAATTGCAATCGATTCTGTATGACGGTTATGGGTTGTCGGCTTCAAAGATCGCTCATCTTGGCATTGGGCTTATCCATCGAACCTATGATGTTGATGGGTGTTATATTTTGCAGCGTGTGAATGCCATTTTTGATCCCTGTGTCAATGAGGATATCGCGGCGCTGGGCAGGGTGCTTCGCGCCCGGGGTGTTGTTGTGCCGCGTCTCGTGCCAACGCGTACGGGTGCGTTTGGGTTCATTTGTCGGGATGGGGCACACTGGCGCCTGATGGAAAAACTTCCGGGGGATTGCTTTGAGCGCGTTGGAAGCATGGCGCAGATACGGTCGCTGACGCTGGCGCTGGCGGGGTTTCATGGTGCTCTGAAAAGTGAGAACTATGTGTTTAAGCACTCCCGGGGGGGCGTGCATGATTTCAGGCGCCACTATGCTGCGCTGGAATCGGCGCTGGCTTCTCACCAAGGCCACGTGCTTTGGGGGGATGTCATGCGCCTGTTTCGGCATATTGAGGCCATGGGGCGGCATGTTGAGCCCATTTCGACCCTTTCCTGCGAAGTGATGCGCATTGTGCATGGTGACCCCAAGGTGTCGAACTTCCTTTTTAGCGGTGACGGGGTTTCGGGCATTCTGGACCTGGATACGATGGCATATGCACCCGTGGCATGTGATATTGGCGATGCTGTCAGGTCATGGTGTAATCCCAGACGCGAGGATGAGGCGCCGGAATTTCAGCGCGAATATGCCCGGGAGGTGGTCGGGCTCTATATCGAACAGATGGGCGATTTGACGCGGGAAGAGCGAGAAAAGCTGCCCCGGGCAGGTGCCTGCATTGCCCTGGAGCTGGGGGTGCGGTTTGCGCGGGATGCGCTTTGCGAGGACTATTTCGGGTTTGACCCCGCCATTGGCCATGCCCAGCACAGTTTGCTGCGTGCCAGGGCACAGGTTTCACTTTGCGAGCAGATGCTGCACGGGCGAGAGGTTTAGAGCATTTTTGTGGGGGAACTCGTTCCCCCACACCCCCTGCAATGCTGCGCATTGCTTGTGAGTGAAGGGCAAAGTGTATCGTTTGTGGCGACATATCTCGCTTTGCAAACAGAAGAAACACTGTTTGTTTCCGCTGCCTCCAGATCGTCACAAGGGCTAATCATTTTTGTCCGAAGGCAAGAGCGCTTGCCCCCCTGCATCTTCTAAGGGTAGATGATGAGATCCTGTCTCTGGAGGGTGGAGCGGCTGTAATTGTCGGGGTTCAGGGCGCGATCGATGAGTCCGTAGTGGACGACGTGCGCGGATGTGCGCGTGGTATTTGGGCCTACGACGAGTCCGGTGACGGCGCCGGCGGCGTCGACCAGGGGGTAGCCATTTCTTGCCGTCATGTTTGTCGAGGCATAGAGGTGTGCCGCGGGAAGGCTGAGGATGTGTTCGGAGAAGGCTTCATGGCGCGTTCCCGGGCTGAGCAGGGCGTAGACGTGTCGTGGCGGCGTGCTGTCGACGGCGCGCAGGGGGAGCGGTTGAATGCCCGGAACAGGTGCGGTGGCCAGAAGGGCGACATTTTGTGCCTCATCGCGCAGGATGAGCGTTGCCCGATGGGGCTTCCCTTCGATGATGATATCGATTGTTTCACTCAGGGTGAGCCAGTCTGCTGTCGTCAGGTAGTATTGTTGGGGTGGCGCATGCGCGGTTTGCGGCGTTGAGGGCGGGGCAGCAAATGGGCTTGTGGCGCGGTCGAGCCCCTGGCCAAAGAAAGACGTTGAGTTTCTGGGAGATGGCGCAGCAGAGGGCGGTGGCTGGGGCGGGAGTGAGGGCTGGGGCAGGAGGTGCTGTGGAGGCATAATGGCGATACAGGCGCCATCGAAGGTGGTGCCGGTTGAGGCCAGGGGGTGGGGTGGGGGCTGGCGAGCGATGACGATGAAGACGGCTTTTGTGAGGGTTGCTCTGAGCGCATTTTTGGCGTTGCTGTCGGTCAGTGCATCGCGCTGGAAGGTTTTTGGCGGAGGTGATGCCTGCGCATAGGCGACAGAGGCAGCCGCGGGGAAGGTCATGAGGACAATGAGGATGGGGAGGAGGGCGATTTTCATGGCTATTCCATTTCGCCTGCGACATTCCATTGCAGGTATTCGTGACGCTCGGCGCGATTCGGATAGGTTGCACAGGCATGCATGAGTTTGACGAGGGCAGCTTCCAGCCGCATCTCGCCACCTGGGATAGCCCCCGCTTCAATCAGAACCTGGCTGTTTTCGTAGCGCTCCAAATCGATTCGCCCCGTTGCAGCATTGGCCACCAGGACATCAATGCCTCGCTCAGTGGCTCGCCGGACAAAAGGCGCGATTGGGTTTTCGGCGCAAGGCACTGTGCCGATACCGAATGGCAAAAGGACGATGCCATCCAATCGCCTGTCGCCCTCGGCTTCGAGAAGATATTCAAGGGCGTGTGGCCTGAGGCCGGGGGTGACATGAATGGCCATGACGTTGGCGTCAAATTTGGGGCAGCAGCGAAAGGGGACGGTAGGTTTTCGTATGTGTTTTCCCAGCGTGATGTCGACGCCCAGCTTTGCCAGAGGTTCACAGCCGGGTGAGTCGAAGGCGTGGTAGGCGCGCGTGTTAATTTTGCAGGAGCGGCAGCCGCGCAGAAGCAGACCATCGAAACAGATGCCGACTTCGGGGATGTCGAGGGTGACGAGTTCGATGGAATCTGCCAGGTTGCGCCGGGCATCGTTTCGGAGTGCCCCCAGGGGGCGCTGTGCTCCGGTCAGTATGACGGGCTTGTCCAGTCCCACAAAGGCGAACGAAAGCGCAGCAGCCGTGTAGGGCATGGTGTCGGTGCCGTGAACGACAATGAAACCATCGTATTGGCTGCGTTCATTGGCAATGGTCTGGGCAAGGGTTGTCCATTGATTGGGCCCAAGGTCGGAAGAATCGACGTTGTAGAGAATACGCGAGTCGATCCGCGCAAAACCGGCATATTCCGGGAGCTGCTCGATCAATGCTGAGGCATAGTGTCCGGGTTCAAGATGAGATTCCCCCGACATGCCAATGGTACCCCCGGTGTGGAGGAGGAGTATTTTTTTCATGGTTTTGCAGGTTTTCGGGATTTCAATGGGATTGGCGATGGGGCAGGTGCCTGATTTGCTGTGCCCCATGATGGCGTCATACTCTCAAGCCCGGAAGCAGGCAAGATCGGCGGGAAGTGTCAGTTGCCAGCTGCCAGATGAGCTTTGGTCTGGACACCGGACACGGTGTACGAAAATGAGATATTATTTTTTCAAAAAATTTGCCATTAGGCATAAACACAGGCGTCGATATGGCTGTTTGGGTCTGGAAGCATTTCGGAGCGGTGGTTTTGAGGAGGCAGCGAGCAGTATTATGCAGCGAATTCTGGTGACAATTCTTGCGGGGCTGGTGATGCTGTGCGGCTTGGCATGCGCGGCTTCGGCGGAGACATTGAGCTATGCGAGCGTGAGGGTTAATCTGCCCGATGGCTGGCGCGTTCACAATGAGATGACATTTAGCGGTGCTGTGCCATCGCATGTCTGGGTGGTCAGTATCCCTGGCGGCGGTGAAGCCCTGGTGGCGGCCCTGGTGACAGAGGGTGTGGCCGATGGGCTGGCGATGCAGGCAGAAACGCTCCTGGCTAAGGTCTATGTGGAGAGCGTGATCGTGGGGTGGGGAGGAAAGGCGGAGGGGGATTCGGAGGGCGGACGGTTTGAATTTTGTGGCGGAGAGCCGGGGTATCATGCTGTGGTTCGGTTTGGCGCAGCAGTTTTCGATTATTATGGCTGCCTGCGTTTGAGTCCTGAACGCGAGCGCGGGCTGGCAGTTTTGACGTGGGGGCAGGAAGGGGGTGAGGGAGAGGAAGTCGCGGGAAGACGATTAAAGACGCTTTTGAGTGTTGCATCCTTTGACGGGAATCACTAAGAAATATGGATTGTGTTAGGGCATTCTGGCATTGCTTTCTTTCATGAGGATGGAAGGGGGCGTTGTATTTGACAATATGGGTTGCGTTTGTTATTAGACACGGCGACCTTTACGGCACTGCGAATTTGCGTGTGAGAACAACAATAAGTAAACGAGGCAAGCATGAGTTTTAAAAAGCGCCTTTGTGCGGGATTTCTGATTCTGGTGGTTTGTGGGACAACAGGCTGCGGCCCCATTCTTTCGACGCATCGCCAGTCGAATGCGAAAGATGCTCTGGCAAAGGCTGATAGTGTGAATGCTGAGGTTCTGGCTCCCTACGAGTACACCCTGGCACAGGAGTATCTGCGCAAGTCAAACGAACTCTGGGGATATTCGGAGTTTGGCCTGAGTGCAGGCTATGCGAAGTTTGCGATAGAGATGGCAGAGATGGCCGCTGAGAAGGCAGTCAACGATCCCTGGACGTCACCTCTTAAGAACGAGTCGAATTAATCACCGTTAATGAGTATATTTTCAATGATGCATTGTTAACGATGCATTGGCATCCCATCTTTATGTTTATGCTGAGAGAGACAAGATGAAATGTAAACGGAACCATGGCATACGGGTGCGCGCAGTAGCGGGTGTCTCAGTGTCTTTTGTGGCGGCAGTGTTGCTGGTGGGTTGTGTGAGTGGTACACAGCTTAAGGCTCAGCGGCAGCAGATTCAGGAGCAGGCAGAGCAGATCCACGATCGGGCTTATCGGTGTTCACCGCGAGAGCTGGCTTTGGCCAAGGCTCATGAGGAGTTTGGCCGTGCGGAGCTCAACCGCGGCAATGGCCGCCGTGGCGAGGATCACGTGTTGTTTGCCGATGAGATGATCAAAGATGCCGACGCACGCAGCCTGCATACTTTGTGCCTGGATCCGAGCCTGCAGGATCGCGACGGTGACGGTATCATTGATTCGGAAGACTTGTGCCCGGATACACCAGGTTTGCGTGAGTTCCAGGGTTGTCCTGATCCCGATCCCGATAAGGATGGCGTATGCGATCCGTGGGTATCGGAGATGGGTCTCCTGGCGGAGTTTGCGCATATCTGCCAGGGCATCGACTACTGCCCGACAGTGCCAGGTGTGCTGGCGTTCTTTGGCTGCCCGAATCCTGACCGCGATGGCGATGGCGTATGCGATCAGTGGGTTGAGGCTGCCGGGCTGAGCGATCAATTTGCAAGGACGTGCACGGGTTCGGATCTGTGCGAAGATGTGAAGGGATTGCCTGGTTTCCGTGGTTGCCCGAATCCCGACAGTGATGGTGATGGCGTGTGCGATCCGTGGGTATCGGAGATGGGACTCCTGGCAGAGTTCGCGCAAATATGTCAGGGTGTGGATCAGTGCCCGTATGAGAAGGGAACGCTGGAAGATAAGGGTTGCCCGCCGCCGCGCAAGTACATTGAGGTGACGGAGAATAAGATCGAGCTCAAGGAGCAGTTCTTCTTCGCCACGAACAAGACGCAGGTTCTGTCCAAGAGCGTGCCTCTGTTGGATGAAATTGCAGCAGTGCTTAAGGAAAATCCGGCGATCCACATTGCCATTGAGGGTCACACGGACAACACCGGCAGACACAGGAGCAACGTTACGCTTTCGCAGGGACGTGCCAAGAGCGTTATGCAAGAGCTCATCAAGCGAGGGATTGCGGCAGATCGCATGACGTCAGAAGGCTTTGGTCCTGACCGGCCGATCGATACGAACAGCACGGCCGAAGGACGTGCCAAGAACCGCCGCGTCGATATCAACATCACCAAGCGTTAGGAAGGTGTCAATCCGCAGGCATCCGTGCCTGCGGTTTTGTCTCTGCCATCCAGTACGTTGACCAAGGGGTCCTGTCTCGCATTTAGGGGCAGGGCCTTTTTGAGAATTGAGGGGAAGCGAACATGATTGAAAAGGGTCGCTGTTGGTTGCGTTGCTCTCTGTTCCTGTGGATGGTGCTTGTGCTTGGATTTGGCACGGTGGCATTTGCCCAGGAAACAGCCTTCGAAAGGGCCATTAACCTGAGCCGGGAGGCGATGGAGGAGTACGACAATTTCGAGCTCGATTTGGCGGACAGCAAAATCCTTGAGGCTGTCAGGCTGCTGGAGTCAGAGCGCGTTACTGATAAGGGCGTTGCGAGCGTTTATGTGGCGCAGGGGGTTGTCGGCTATGGCCGTTTTAAGGATTCCGCCCCTGTCATTGCGCAGGAGCGCGCCTATTCGGCTTTTCTGAAGGCTGTTTCCCTCGACCCCGGGGTTGAGCTTCCCATTGACTATCGCACGAGCGATCTGGAGGCGATCCTCATTCGTGCCAGGGAGGCCATTTCGCATGGTTCGACCCCGGCCGTTTCGACGGCTTCGGCGCCTAACATCGATCACAAGGTGGTGATATCGGGCGAGCGCTGTGTGCCGATCGAATTGACGGCAACCGTGCCGGCACACCCCGATATCTACCGCATCATGCTTCGCTATCAATCCGATGGCCTGCCGCTTTTTTCTGCCATCGAAATGGTGCCCGACATCCAGATCCCTACCATGCTTCGTGCGACCATCCCCGGATCGGCCGCACGGGGTGCACAGGTGCGCTACTTCATTGAAGCCACAAACCGTTCCGGCGATGTGGTGACGGCTGTGGGCAGCGATACCCGTCCTTTGACGACCATGCTTTCGGGCAAGTGCGTTGGCCTCCCCGAAGACGATCCAACCGAAAAATACGGCGACCCTCTGTTCCAGCTCACGATTGCGGCAGGTACCGGCTTTGGACTCATCAAGGGAATGACCGAGAACTGTCTCAAGTCAAGCCTGTGCATTTCGAACGACTCGCAGGCTTACAACGGCGTTGGGTTCGGCGCTGCGCTCGTGCCTTTCTTTGTCCGAGCGTCAGCTGTCTTTAACCTGCCCGCCGACTTCCAGCTTGGTGCCTATATTCGGGGTCAGGTCGTCAACATCGTCAAAGACAACGCTCAGGCGAGCATCATGGTTGGTGCGACGCTGCGCTATCTGGCCATTGCCCGCCAGCCCTATCGTCTCTACATTGGCCTTGGCTTCGGCTGGGGTGGTGCCAATGCGACGGTCTTTTTGGGCAAGCAGTTCAAGGACTTCAAGGATGTCTATATCTTCAGGGGGCCCGTGCACATCGCGCCCGAGATAGGTTTCCTTTGGTCATTCCACCGCAATGTTGGCCTGGCGATCGAGTTGGCCGTGCCGGTGCACTTCCCAGACGACCCCAGGGTACACTTCGACCTCTCAATCGGCCCCTACTTCCAGTTCTAGAACAGCACACGGCGCCCGCGCCCTGAGGGGTGAGCGTTTTCGATCGTGTTTTTTGGGGGGGAAGTTTCCCCCTGCGCCGCTATCGGCCGCAACCCCCCGTCGCCTGCGGCGACACCCCCTTTAAAAAGGGGGCGCGGCCGATACGCGGCTACCCCCTCTGCGGGGACACCCCGCAACGCCCCGTCGGTTTTCTTAAGCGCCCGTTGCGCCCCCCCGAGCCCGGAGAACAGATGCGGATTGGCAGAATTTGGCGCAGGTGATGACATGGAGACCTCAGGTGAGTTGAGCTTTTCCCAGCGCTATGTGCTGGGAAAAATGGTAGGCCGTGGCGGAATGGGGGAGGTTTATGCGGCATGGGATAATGTCCTGTCGAGAGAAGTGGCGCTGAAACTGATTCGCCCGGATTTGAGTGCCGATCCCAGAATGCAGCGCCGTTTTAATAAAGAAGCCCGGGCGTTTTCGTTCCTGCGCCACGAACACATCGTTGAGGTCTTCGATTTTGGCCTGACGCACACTTCGCAGCTTTACCTGTCCATGACGCTCATCCATGGGATTTCCCTGCATGCGCTGCAAGCGGTGGCACTTCCGCTTTCAGCGGTGGTCGATTTGATGTGTCAGCTCCTTGATGCGCTCTCCCATGCGCATGCGCGTGGCATCATCCATCGTGATCTCAAGACAGAGAACGTTCTCGTTTCCATGCGGGAGGAAACTCTTTTTGCGCAATTGGTGGATTTTGGTCTGGCCTCTCTTCCAACCTATGCCGATGCCCATGCGCCGAACCTTGGAACGGTTCTGGGAACCCCGGCCTATATGGCACCGGAGCAGGTTCAGAGCAGCCCGGCTGCCATTGGCCCGGCCACCGACATTTATGCTGTGGGGGTGATGCTGTACGAACTGATCAGCGGCAAGCTTCCGTTTGAAGCCAAAACGAGCGTCGACATGATTGTTCAGCACCTCAATGCGGCTGTTCCCCCGCTTCAGTGGCCAGATCGTTTGCGCTATGTGTCCGAAAAAACGCGCCGCGCCCTCGAAGAGATCATCCAAAAGGCCATGGCCAAGAAGACCTGGCAGCGTTTCACGGGGGCAGGCGAGTTCAGGCGCATGCTCCGCGAACTCGCCCTGCCGCCTCGTCCTCTCCCCAGTGTGGATCTCATCGTTGATCTTCGGACTCGCTCGCAGCAGAACAGGGCCACGACGGCTTCCGGGCTTCGTTCTTTGCCGGACATTGCCACGAAAGTCAGAGCCATAGAAACGGTTCAGGGAGAAAAGCCCTCTTCTTCAGGCAGCGGGCATTCGCGGGTGACAGCCATACCGCGCTCGCTTTTGAGCAGTGACATCATGGAATGCATCAGCGAAGCCTCAAGCCCTGGCATTCAAAATAAAGGAGAGACCGGGAACTGGCGAATGCATGCTCAGCAGGCGATGTTTGGCCGTGAGGCACTCATGCACCGGCTTGAAGCCGGAGGAAGAGCCGCCTTGCTGGGTTGCGGGCGTGTCCAGTGTCTGGCGGGAGATTTCGGTTTCGGGAAGACGGCACTCCTGTGCCAGTTTGCTTCCAGATGGGCTCACCACCGTGTTCGTTTAATTTCTGGCAGCTGCCTGACAGCCCCAAATGCTGCTTTTGCC
>WQTY01000065.1 GCA_009786045.1 Pseudomonadota bacterium
CGCGCATGCACGGGGGTCAGCCCGTGCCCGTTCGTGCAGCAAGCCGAACCGATGCCGGCGTACACGCCGAGTGGCAGGTTGCGGCGTTCGATACCTGCCGTGACTATCCGCCAGAACGCTGGTCTGCTGCACTCAATGCACAGATGCCGCCCCAAATCATCATCCGGCATGCCTTCATTGCCCCACCCGGTTTTCACCCGCGATTCCAAAGTCAGGGCAAGCACTATCGGTATCTCATCTGGCAGGGCCACAGCCTGCCTCCCATGCTGCTTAACCGCGCCATGGCCTCAAGGCCACTTGATGTCGACAACATGCACGCCGCCGCACAGTATTTGCTGGGCACACATGATTTCTCTGCTTTCCGGGCCATCGACTGTCAGGCCAAATCCTCAACCCGAACGCTGACGCGCATCGACGTTACACTCGCTCCCCTCGTTTATGCCGCACCGTGTTCGCCCAAAGACGATGCTCTTATCCAAATCGACGTCTTTGGCACCGCCTTTCTAAAGCAAATGGTGCGCATCATCGCCGGGACACTGCTCACCTTCGGCCTGGGCCGTCCTCCTGCACACATGGCATCGATTCTCGAAAGCAAATCCCGCACACAGGCAGGTGAAACAGCGCCCGCCTGCGGCCTGACCCTCGTTCAGGCCTTTGTCCCAATCGAAATATAGACCGTTTTCTGTTTTCTTTATCTCAAAGCAAAGGATTCGTATGAAGTCACTGCATATTTCCATCATCATGACGGTTCTTCTGGCCCTGGGAACAGCGGGTTGCGACGATAAAGCATCCCCGGCAAAACCGCCGTGTGATGCGGCTGCCGACGTGGCGCATTGCGATGGTGGCACTTATCGTGAGTGTATTGGCGATGCCTGGAAAACCACCGTTTGTTCAACCTCAGGACGCGTCTGTCTTGATGCAAAGGGCTGCGTGGCATGCGTGGATAACGAGACACCCACGTGCACCCCGTCAGGAAACTATGCCAAATGTGAAGACAACGCATGGATTATTCTCGACGATTGCCTCAGCAAAGGCATGGCCTGCTCGAATCAGGGTTGCGAAACTTGCCAGGAGGGTGAGGTGAAATGTACTGCAGACGGCAGGCTTTCCACCTGTACGGATGCCACTTTAATCATCACGAATTGCCCGTTGGGAGAGATGTGTTCCGCAGAAAGCCATCAATGTATCGCCATCACCGGCGCGGAATGCAGCGGCAATCAAAAGAAATGCGGCGATGATGGGAAGCTGTTCGAGTGCGTTCAGCAGCAATGGCATGAAATAGATGACTGTGCATCAAAAGAACAGACGTGTTCGTCAGTATTCTACCGATGCGATGCCTGTGAAGCCGGAACGGCTGTTTGTGATGACAGGGGAATGCTGACGCTGTGTGTCGATGGACAGCATCAATATAGGTATTGCACCGGCGCAACCCCCATTTGTTCGGTGGAGGATAAGGCTTGCCTCCCAGACCCGGAGCCGCCGGCAGAATGTACGCCCAAGACCGAACATCTCGATTGCAAGGAAGGTCAGTTTTGCCACAACGATGGCAAGTGTGCCTATTTCTCGACCCTGCTAAACTACGATGACGTCATCCGTGATATGTTTGTCGATAACGAGGGAACGCCGCATGGAACCTACTGGATGAGAGGAGACGAGGAACTATTCTTCGGCTGGGCCCTTCGCGGCAGAGTTGAACACGGTATCCATATGCCGTCGACCTGGACAAACGTACTCGCCTGGGGGCAGCTTTACGCCGACAGACACCTTCCTAACCCTAATACAGACTTTCCAAACATTCGCGTTCATATCAAAGATTTAGAAATTTATATTTTGCATAAAAATGGCGAGTGGAAACTTTTGGACAGACAGACAGAGGTCGATGGCAAAGCTTATGTCGAAAACTTTAAAGACGACATCAACAAAAAGGCAGATGATTGCGTCGAGGCAGACGGCGGTATATCCGTGACAGCAGGAACCGGATTCAACTATCATTACTGGGGAAAGGGCGCGAGTATCGCTCCCGATGACATCAAGGGTTTACTCATTCTCTGCAAAGCGCGCCTGATCGGCGCGAACGCAGGTGAGAACCCCAAATATCTTCTGTCGGTGGGGGCAGACTTTTGGCGAGGTGATGGCTCTGGCTGGGATGGCTATGAAGTCAATAACATGGGGGTTGGTATCGGACGTTCAAAATATGTCACCGACCAATGGCAGTATTTCTCATTTCATACGTTCAGAGATAAGACCGACAACGAAAGGTGGATCACCGATTTCTATACCAACGAGCAGGTCAGAGATAAAAAAACGTTTGGCAAAAACTGCACTTGCCCTTTCTGCAAAGCCCATTTTGACGCCTGCCCCGATCACGAAGCAATCAGAGACAGCGAAGAAATCGTCACAAGGGGCATAAGAGTCTACACGTCTGTCGAAGAAACAAAAAGGCTCATCGCGTTTCCCAATCCAGACGATTTTCTGCCCCCAAACAGTCAGATTCAAAGTAAAAACTATTGCAAATAGAACATTTCCATTTTTCTTTTCGTGGGGGAACCCGTTCCCCCCTGCGTGCCTCCCCTTTCAGGGGAGGTGGTGGCGAAGCCGACGGAGGGGGTCTCGTACCGCTTGTGGGTGAAGGGCGAGTGGAAATGCTCTCTTCACTTACGAAAGCATCGCAGGGGATTCGCGGGAGCTAGCTCCCACGAGCAAAAAACATCTCTGCAGCTTCTGTGTGCGGCGGGAAGCACAGCGGCTCGGGTTCAAAAATGCACCTGGCGCCAGATACCTCGGGATTTGTTGGTACAAATGGCATGCCCTGGCGAAGCGGCGCAAGTACCATGATAAGGATGCGATTGCGTCTGGCATTGACGTCCACGTGGAATACCGACAAGCTCTCCGGCAATACCACCAGCGAGGTTTCCTCAAAAAGTTCGCGGGCGGCCGCTTCCTGCCACGTTTCGCCAAGCTCCATATAGCCACCGGGGAACGCCCAGCCCCCCAGGCATGGCTCAATCCCTCGCTGGATGACCAACAACCCCGTTCGCCCGTCTTCGCGCAAAGGCATCATCACGTTGACAACGGGAATGGGATTGCGAAACGTGATCTCCCCGCAGGCACAATCCTTCGGCCAGCCCGATTCGGGCGCGTCGAAAGGGCGCCCGCAGAATGCGCAGAATCGTTCGATGGCTGACATGGCTTACTTGCCCCATATCTCAGCCAGGCGGACAATCACTTCCGCCGACTTCAGCATATCCTGCACGCTCACCCATTCATAGCGAGAGTGATAATTGTGCTCGCCTGCAAAGATGTTCGGTGTAGGCAGGCCATTGAGCGAAAGCTGTGAGCCGTCCGTTCCGCCGCGCACGCATTTCTCGCGAAGCGGCAAACCCGCCTCAAGTATGGCGCGCTGCGCATTCTCAACGACATCCGGGAATTTATCCAAAACCGAGCGCATATTGCGATACTGAACCCTGTGTGTGTAGCTAAGCCGCGCACCGGGGGCTGCATCGCAGGTCGCCTGCGCAAGCTGAATCAGGTAATCCCTCTTCTCCAACAACTTGGTTTCGTCAAAATCCCGCAAAATAAACTGCACCGTCGCAGAGTCTACCCCAGCCTTCACGTCGATGGGATGCACAAACCCTTCGCGCTCCTGCGTTGTCTCGGGCGAAAGGCCATCCTTCGGAAGCCGGGATATAAAATCAGATACCAGCTTAATGGCGTTGATCATACGGTCGTAGGCATACCCGGGGTGCGTATTGAATCCCTCAAAGGTCAAACTCATTGCATCGGCACTGAAGGTCTCTATGTCAAGCATGCCGCGTGTCGATGAATCGACGGTATAAGCACAATACGCACCAAATTTCTTGATATCAAAATATTTGGTGCCGCCTCCGATTTCTTCGTCGGGCGTAAACGCAACCCGAATATCGCCATGCTTGATTTCGGGATGCTGCAAAAGATAGGACATGGCCGTCATAATCGCCGCCACGCCGGCCTTATTGTCTGCCCCAAGCAGTGTCGTTCCGGAGGCCGTGACGATATCGTTGCCAATCTGCTCATGCAGCGCCTCGTTCTCGGCATATTTGATGACAGTGTCAGGCCGATCCGGCAAAACAATATCCTGCCCCTGATAGTTGCGATGGATAATGGGCTTGACCCCTGCGCCCGTAATTTCGGGTGATGTATCCACATGCGCGATAAAACCAACCGTCTTGACAGGGTGCGATACATTCGAAGGCAAACGCGCTGTCATATACCCGTACGTGTCCAGCTGCACGTCTGACAGCCCCATCTCCTCTGCCTCTGTCTTCAGCAGACGCAGCAAATTCCACTGATTCTCTGTCGACGGATAGGTCGTGCCTGCTGGATTGGACTGCGTATCAATCTGGACGTATCGGAGAAAACGCGCCAAGAGCGCATCATAGTAAGAACTAAGCATAACTTCTGTTCCTTTATGTCTGTCTGGGTTCACAGGCAAACCAGGCGCCAATGAACCAAAGCACCGCCTCCTTTATGCCATTTGATGCCTTTTTCATAGAATCAAATGCCATGAAAGGCAGGGGGCCCTGCGCTTTTTGCACGGTTATGCGCTCCGATGCCCGGTATACTTGAGGGAACGCGGCAAAAACGATGCCATGATGATGGTTCCGCCAAATCGCTCATTTTTTCGCTTTTGTTGGCGCGCCCTATTCGGCCGGTCGGCCGAATACGGGCTGCGGCGGCGGCTATTTGGCCAGGGGGCCAAATACGCCACCGCATTGTTATTTTCGGCTGGCTTCAATTCGCCGGTGCTGGTACATGGTTCGGGTGTATTATCTCAAGTCGTCCTTTCTGCGGTTCTGAGGCTCGCCATGCGGGAGAAGTGTTGAACGGCGTTTTTCTCAATCATGCGGGTGAGCGAGGCGCGAACAGGAGATGTTATGGTTCGCCCCTTAACAGTATTCTTCCTTTCTGCTTTGTTTGGCACCATGGCGGGTGTGCTTGGACTGGTCCTTGGCACTGCGTTTGGGGAGATAATTTTTCATGGCGCTGCGATTCCATCTCAGTTTTCAGTGGTGATTGCGACCGTTGCCCAGATAGCGGGTGCGGGGTTTGGGGCTGTTGCAGGCGGAGCGATGACAGATTCGAAAGCCAGCCGAAAGTCGGCTTTTATTGGTATCACCGTTGGTGTCCTGCTCGGGTGCCTGGCGGCATACTTATGTTTTCTCGGATCAAATGAAACCGCAGCCATCTGGGTGTCCCTGGTGCTGCCTGCTGTTTCAACGCTCCTGGTAACGGAGATGTCACATCGTCGCCGTCTGGCTCTAACAGGGGGGTCGGAAAATGAGCAGGCATAGCGCTGCCTGTCTTTGGTTTTCAACCTGACGCACACAGGCAGAAGCTCAGTTTCCATAGCCCTGAGCATACTGTCGATGCCGCCTTAAGTTTTGAAGCCATCGCGATAAAATTGTGCTTTGTGCCTGCTTTTTATGGTAAATTATGTTCAATGGCGAAGACTGGACGCAAAAGCTGCCCTTTGATCCGAACAATGGTGCTTCTGCTTATCCTGATCTCTTTGAATGCTCATTTTGGCTGTCTTTCATGGCATGGAGTTGTTTTGTATGCATAAACACAGGTGTTTGGCTGTGGCGGTACTTGCCATTGCTGCGTTGGGCGTAACGTGTGTTTCCTGCTCAAAAAAGAGCACGGTGTCTGCACCCGTCGCAGTGACATCAGGCAATAAATCCTACATTCCCGTTCATCAATGGGTCGACGGGGGCAAACACAAACTGTCTGGTATCATCGACAGCGATGGCAGAATGGTGCTTGAGCTGAGCGATCGCGATATCGAAGAGGTTTTTGTCTCAGGCGCCGGGGCAGTTTATCTGATTGAGGTGGTGGGCAAACAAAAAGGCGTTTCGACGATAGATGGCAAACAGCTCATTAAGCCCCTCTATGACGATATTGAGATTCATACATCACAGAGCATTGATGCAAACGGCGGCCCCTTTGTGATAGCGCAGGGCCGAAGTGCTAAAACAGAGAGACCCTTTACAGAAATTTTTTCACTCCCAACGGGAAAGAAAGTGAATCAGATCGAGTTGATAGCAGCGCAGATCGGCCTTGAATCAGATATCTTTCGCGTTATGCCCGAAAGGATATCTGACGAAAGCGGCAACATGACTCTCAATCGCGAAGGCCTCATGGGCTACATGAGCCTTGGCGGAGAAATGATCATTTCGGCGCAATTCGATCAGGCCTATAGCTTTTTTAACGGCGTTGCTCGCGTAAAGCTCACGCCGCAGCATGCAAAAGCGCTTTGTGGACCGGGTGGTGCACCGCCCGTGCTTCAAAATGAAAATGTCTGGGCATCGTGCAGGGATCTTATGGCAGACAGCCACTTTGACTTCGACGACGATTATGAGGATGCTGTGGCATCTGATGGTGCAGTCTATATCAACAGGACGGGGCAGGTCATCAGCCGCATTGATTATGAGGATGGCACAGATTTCGGTACTGGCCGCGCCATCGTAAAACGAAACGATATGTCTACCCTGCTTGATGAGAACGGAAACGAAGTCTCGCCATTCTTCGATGCCATCTTCAGCTTCACAGATGGTATCGCGCCCGTCAGGATGCTCGCGGAAAGATTCCAGGAAACCGTCGCACTTTGCAATGCCGGCGGGCAACCCAAAACACAAAACGAAAATATTCTGGCAACATGCAAGACACTCTTTGCACAACACAAGAATGTTTTAGAAGCCTGCAAACCGGAGAACTCGCAGGAAGAAAGAGACGAAGATGCCTGCATTGACGCACTCATCGAAGCCGATCTTGGGGCAATGGCTTATATCAACATGCAGGGACAAATTGTCAGCCGCTTCGACTACGATGTTGCTGGCAGGCATACTGAGGGACGCGGTCGTATCGCGCGCAATGAGCTGTTTGGCTATATTGATGCTGCCGGGCGCGAAGTGATTGCGCCGGGTTTTGAGGATGCCAGCAAATTCTATGGCGGTCTGGCTGGTGTCGTTTTGCCGGATAGCAGCGGATGGAAACTCATCGACAAGAAAGGCCTGGTCCTGAGCGATTGCTGGATGGAATCTTTCAATGACGATAAACTCTTCCTCTTCGTCGACAGGGATGGCGATGTCAGTTATGCGCGCGAATGCGAACCCTTTGAGAGTGGCCGGGGTTGGGTTTTGGGTACCCCCAAAGGTATCCTCACAGGGCCTGCCGGCACCTGGAAGAACGACCAAATGCGTGTGTTTCTTGTCGACAATCAGGGCCGGGTCGTGCTCCCCTATGCGATAGCCTTTAACGACGATCTTGCACTCGCAAGCCGGCAGCCGCGGTTGTCCTCTCACGATATGTTTACCTTTGGCATTCCAGACTGCGAAGAGTCCGATACATGCTCCGCGGAATACCGTGATGGCTGGATCAACACTGCGGGCAAAATCATCTGGCCGCCAGGATGGAACGATCCTTGCGCCAATACAGGTGGAGTGATTGTTTGGCCGGAAGGGAGCTGCAAGTAGTTTAAAATGTCCCCGAGTCGTTTGCCGGGAGGAGATTCGCATCGTCCATTCAGGAATGAGGTCGTTGGTTTTGAAAATCTCCTGGCAAAAGCCTGACTTTTGATGTTGCGTCCTGCCATTGTGAAGTGCCTCGAAATTTTGTTTGTTCCTTGCGAATAAACTAAAATGTTTCCCGTTACGTGCATGCATACTTCGGCATGAGTGTTTAAGCTTTAACGCTTAAGCGTTAGCGTCGAGGTGCAGGTGTTCATCAATACGTTTCCCGGAGGAGGCAAAAAATGTCATTGAAGCATGGTATGGGTGTGAAAGTTTTTGGAGTTGTTTTAACTGCGCTGCTGTTTCTTTGTGTCCCATTGAAGAGTGCCATGAGCCAGGAGTCAGGCTCCTCCGATGGAGGCTTCGAGATATCGGCTGGCGTGGGATATGTTGGAATGTTTCACAAATATGAAGGGGCAGACGAAACAACCAAGCTGCATGGCATGGCGTTTCATCTCAGCCTTGGCTATCGCTGGGATTGGATCGGCATCGCACTTGATGTATCCCCTGCCTTTTCGATGGAAAAGAATGATGATGACAAAATAGAAGTCTCGGCGGGTATCATCGGGTATCATGTCAGTGCCCTGTTTGATTATGACCTTGGTGGTGTGTCAGTTTGGGGCAAATTTGGACTCGGTCTTTTCAGCAATCAGATGAGTTCTGTGTTTAGCATGAAGGTTCAGGCGGGTTTTTCCTGTCGCCTTAATGATGTGCTCAGCCTCGGAGCTGATATCATGTATGCACCCATATTCGTCAGAGATGAAGTCATTCACACGGTGGCACCATCTGCCCACGTTCGAATTCATTTCTAATATGCTGTAGCTGCCGTGCAATTGGCGGCTGATGAACGGCTCTGGCGGTTTTTTCGAAACCGCCATATGTTTTAGGGACGGCTCAGAGAGCCGTCCCTGTTTTTTGTTGTAATAAGTTGTTGCTGTTTCCTCTATTATATACATTAGATCGTTGTCCTAGTGTTTGTGGGTGGTGCTGAATATGAATGAATCAGCTGAGCAAAAGCGTGTGAACACGCAAGAATCCAAAGAACAAGAGTCTGCAGATTGGGGATTCCGTCTGTTCTTTGCGGTATTTTGGGCAGTGGTCTTTGGTTTCATGGCAGGGGGTATAGTGGTTGTCTTTATTTACTACGTTTTCCATCGTTCGTTAGACGTTTTCGTACTGATTTTTGCTGCTGCTGCACACTGCGGAGTCTTCGTTGCAGGAAAAGTGCTTGGGTTAAGGGCTGGATTCGGTGTTTTGTTTTTCGGATTAATTGGTGCAGTCTTTATTGCCAGCATTGCCATTAAATATGTTGCCCCCTATTTGGGTTTTTTCACCCTGTTTTTGCCAATAATCTTCTCAATCATTGTGATAGAGGTTGCTCGCTTTGCCAGTGCATTGCCACCTCCTGATGATAGCCAGTCAGCTGCCCGGGAATCTCATAAAAATGACCAGACGTAAGCCAAGCGCTGCTTTTCGCCCATATAAAAACGCCGGCGTATTGCGCCGTGGCGCAATAGCCGGCGGGCAGCGGCGTATCGGCGG
>WQTY01000066.1 GCA_009786045.1 Pseudomonadota bacterium
TCACCGCCGGGTTCGGCACAAACCAGCTCGGCGACCCGCCGAAAGCAAAGTGTCAGGTCACGGCTGGATCTTCTGCCAAAGTTAATGTGGGCAATACTCTGCGATGACAGCTGCATATAGCTGTCGACTGTGATCGATCCAAAGGGCGTGGAATCAAAGACCATGTTGAGCGGAAACCGGCCGCCTTTGCGCAGTGCCAGTTCTATGAGTTCCGCTTTGGAAACACGCAATGTTCCGGTTTTGGTGTGATGACGGCCTTCGGCCGCAATCCGAATCGAAAAGCTGCGATCCTGCTCGAAATCCTTGGGAACAGACAGCGTAAACAGCGTCGTGCGGTCCGAATTAAACTGTGTCTGAAGCTCGGGGAGCTGCAGGGTTTCCTCTGCGCGCGTGGGCCATATCACATGGAGATGATCGCCCATGCCCTCATACCTGACCTGGATAAAGTAGGGAAAACCGCTCACGGTTTGGATGACGTATTCCTGCATCGGAAGAAGCACTCTGCCATTGACATAGATAAGCATCTTTGCGACGTCCGCATTCTCCGGTGCCCTGATGGTCAGTCTGGATGTCTGATAGAGCTCAGAGGAAACAAGCTCCACCGAAACGGGATATTCGACAAAGTTGCGATCCTTATTGAAAACGTCGAGATATGGCACATAGCCATCGTGATAGATCGCAATGGCATTGCTGCGATCCGCCGCCAGAGGATAGGAGCCCCCCTCAAGCGTGCGCGCTGTCGGCGGCACGAAAACACCGTTGATCAACACATTGGCGTTTCCGGGGATGATGCTCATCTGTGTTTCGACGACCGGAAGCGGCTCAAAGGCTGGTGTCTCAGGCTCGGCTAGTGCTTCCTCCTCCTGAGGCATTTCTTCGGTGATGAAGATTTTTGCAATCACCACGACCCCACCCAAAATGGCCGCCAAAACAACCAAAAAGAGAGTCACGAGAATTGGCCAGTGCCTTTGTTTGGGTTTGGCGCGCTCCCCGTTGACCTCTTCAATGGCACGCAGCAGCGGAGAGTCAACCATGAGCGTGCTCTCCCCCTTGTGGGAGACAACCGGCATGTCATGAATGGCATCCTCCATTGCCAGAGGAGAGGGATCCTCTGCTGCGGCAGAATTCTTGTCCACGACAACCACAGCAGACTTGGCAATGCCATCGCCAAAATCAATGCTGTCCTCGTCCTCAGCAAGTGAAGCCTGCTGACGTTCGTACTCGGCAAAAGCCGCCATATCAATGGCATTGCTGGCATGAATGAGCGAGGACTCACTTTGATGAGCGTTGTGTTGGGAATGGTCGCGCATGGGATCTCTCACTGGAGCAAAATTGAACACTGTTTGTCTGATGATTTCATCAGGCACATGCCTAACAAGTCAGAGCAGCCAAAGCAAGCCCTATAACCGTTTGTACCCCTCCTGTTTGAGGACAAAATTATCGCCTTTCACATCCACGCCAAAGACATAGCCACGCTTGGGCTGAAGCTCCTGGTGATAGGGGTTGCGCAGCACCCGCTTTGAATTATGCGGGCCTACGTAAGCAAATGCTTCCCAGCCATTGCCTGAAGGTATGACAGTTTCTCCTGTCATGCTCGGGCAAACCAGCTCTCCGACGCGCCTGAAACAAACCTGAATATCTGAATTCTTTGGCGTCTTAAAAGCCACCCGTGACTCACCCAGCGAATCGGCTAACAAATCCGTATCAAAAGATACCGTCCCAAACCCACGGGGGTATATGCTGAAGGCCAGCGGGATGCGCTGCTTGCGTGCAATGCTGTACTCAACAAGGGCGCCGGCAGGCGCATTCACTATCACCGGGGCGTTATAAACCGTATCCCCCATGGCAATCCGCACAGAGTACGGCTGAGCAGTGCGCACAGGGAACTTTTTCAGCTCAAGCGTTGACCCGCCCCGGGCATTGTTCTCAGAAGTAAGCGCCGGAATCATCACCAGATTGTCGACAGGACTATCCGGCCAGATAATGTGCATGTGTTTGCCGAAACCAGGTTTTTCCAGCACAAGAATATGCGGGCGCCCCAGAACCACATCGTGAACATCCATCGGGAAGCGAGGCAGTGTACGGCCATTAAAGGTCGCTTTGAGGTCGAAGCCTTCGACGGAAGGATCGCGGAACTTGAAACTGACTTTCGACTTCAGATACAACTCATCCGACTCAAAGTCGACGACAATGGGGCTTGAAAAATCAGCGCCTTTTTCGAAGGTTTTAAAGAATGGCACCATGCCATCGCGGTAAGCAAAGATGGTGTTGCGATGGCCGCGCACAAACTTGTGACTGCCGGCAGCGGCTGTCCGAACGCCATTGATATAGAGTGTCGCATCCGAAGGAATATCAATGTTGACATCGAAATAGTTCAGTGGTGTGGCCACCTCGACCACATCGGCGCGCACTTCCTGTGCGGCTTCTTCCTGAGCAGCTGCCTGAACAGGTGACTCACTGCCGCTTGTCATCAAGACCACCACCACGCCGATAATGACGGCCGCGGCAACGGCAATGCCAATCATCAGCCCGGTATGACTGGACTTGGGTTTTGAGGCGGCCTCACCTGCGTAGGTCTCTATGAAGGCCAGGCGTCTGGCAGCCGCCGCCTCGTACGCCACTCTTTCCTGCTCTGCCGCACGTTCGAGTTGTTCCTGTTCGTAAGCCTCACGCTCTTCGGGCGTCAAATCTGCAAGGGCGAGCTCAAGCTGCTCCTGCTCATAGGCCTCACGCTCTTCGGGCGTCATCTCCGCAAAAATACTCTCCATATGTGCCTGATAGGCCTCCCCTTCTGACAGCACCGATATGGCAGCATCCTCATCCTCTGCCGGCGCCACCCCGTCCGCAGACAACCCCGCCTCGGGCTCTCGCGCCACCGAAGGCCCCTCAACCGTCGGGCGCTCGGCAACCAACTGCCCCGATACTACTGCGGGTTCCTCGACCGTCGGGCGCCTGGAAACCTCCTGCCCGGCTGCCACCGAAGGCAACTCTGCCGTCGGGCGCTCAGCAATCGACTGCCCCGACACCACCGCGAGTTCCTTGATCGTCGGGCGACCGGATCCACTCGCTGCCGCACCCAAACCAGAGTCATCGCTCACAGCCTTAAGGATATCATCGACCACCCCCACCTGCGTGGGCTCTTCGTCGCCACCCTCCCCATCCGATTCCTCCCCGAATGTGGGCACCGGCGGCTTAGATGTCACAGCAGGTGCAGGCGAAGGCTTGCCGCGCGAAGAAAGGGGCGGCAGAATGGCCTTGCTAAAGCGCCTGGTCGGTGCATCATCCGAATTTTGCTCCGTATCCTCAGCCGGGTTTAAAACCTCTGCTGCCTTTGAAGTCTGGAGCTTTGCAGCGGAAAATGGATTAAAACTACCACTTGAATCGTTCATGTCGTGCCTCGGTGGGGTGGAGGAGGGGGATTTATGCGAGGAAACGCCGCCAGCCCTGTCTGGTTGAACAGAACACGCAACTCCCTCAATTCTGCCACATTCGCATTGTCCATTCAAGTCACCTTGATGGCCAATGCAGGACAATCACCCCTCCTCCTCGATCTCCGGGATATCCTCGCAATCGAGATATCCCTTCAGTGCTCGCTGAAGGTTGCGGCGGGCGTGGTGGAGGCGGCTCATGACAGTGCCTACCTGAATCTCCAGGGTCTGTGCGATTTCTTCGTATGTCAGCCCGTCGACTTCACGAAGCACGATAATCGCGCGGTGCTTTTCGGAAAGCATGCCCATAGCGCTGTGAATCTGCTCGCGAAGTTCGGCACGGGCATAAACACGATCCGGATTCGCGCCCAGACTCTGAGGCTGATGTATGTCGGCAGATGCAAAGTTTTTCTGAAAATCGTTATCGAATTCGACTTCCTTGGCAGTCCTGCGGCGGCGATAACGATCGACAGAGAGATTGTAGGCGATACGATAAACCCAGGGGAAGAATTTGGTTTCCGGCTGAAATTTGTGAATGTTCTTATAGACGCGGATAAAGCATTCCTGGGATATCTCAAGCGCATCCTGGCGATTGCGCACAATGGCATAGACAGCGGCAATAACGCGATCCTTGTAGCGCCAGAAAAGCAGCTCAAAAGCCTGCATATCGCCGGCCTGAATCTTCAGGACAAGCTGTTCGTCGCTTGAGTTATCCATAGGTCGTTGCGTCAGAATCGGCGGCTGCCCAAGAGGGCAGAGAAAGCTGTCTTGTCGCGGATTTATCCGCACTCAGGAGGCTAATAGGAAAGTGGATAGGTGACCTTTTTGATCGTCCCGCCAAACTGCCTGAACTTCAGAGAAGAAAAAGCAGAAACGAGGCATTCATTGAGCTCACCCTGAGCTGTCGTTGTAAGATTACGCACCGATCCAGACTGTTGAATGGCAAAACTGACGGTAACCTGATGCCTGCGGCCACCCGAATGCTGTACGAAGCAATCGGATTGTCTGCGAAGCGCCCGCGGATTCATGAGCTGCTCCTCGATTTCCCAGTCCAGAAGCGGCGGGAGTTCCACACCATCCTCACCGCCAAAGGAAAACGTTTCGATGCCATCATCCTGCTGCTGCCCCCCCATGGGAGACAGCCCTGCTGCCCGGCGCTTGGCCGCAAACACCTTTCGATGCTCTGCCTCCCAGGCTGCCAGGGCTGCTTCACGCTCAGCAGCAGTTGCCTTCGGATCAAACAGTGCCATAGCCTGTTTTTCGTCTACATTGAGTGAAAACTCTTCCATCTTCGGGAGCTCAAACTCCTTGGAAAACTTCGGAAAAGCCGCCTCAAGCGCCAATGGCTCAGGCGCCGCCAGCATGCTCAAAGCGATGATGGGAATGCTGATGAGCGCAGCGACACCGAGGATCCCGGCGATGACCGTCGAGATGCCTGCCGTCTTGACGCGTTTTTCCGTGCGTTTCTTCCTGGCAGCAGCCTCTGCCTGGTTGCGTTCACGCACCGGAATATAGGCTTTCACAGCTTCCGCACACGCCGGGATCTTGCCCAGCGACTCACGTTTCTTTGTGAGGGTATTGTATACGAGCGTTTTTTCGTGAATCTCATCCTGGTAGAGCTTTTTCAGCAAACCCTCTGTGTTAAAAGGTCCATAATCCAGACCATTCTTCTGATATATCCAGACCTCCGGATCGCCGGTCTTGGGATGCGCCCCCGAGATACGGTCCTCACCGCGATCAAAGAGATCGGGTTTTTTCTGGGGGGGGAAATCAAGCGCCGGCAAGTCACCGCTGGCCGTCAGAGCACGCAAATCGTTCACCCCTAAAACGATAGACGACAGGTCGGTGTCGCTTGGGGCATCGACCGCTCGCTTCAGGCTTTCTTTAAATGCTGCAACATTCTTAAACCGTACTCCGGCATCCTGCCTGGTGGCCTGATACAAGCTCTCTTTAACGGCTGCAGAGATTCCGGAAAGCCTCTCGATGAACTTTTCAGGCGCACCGGAGTAACCCTCCAGCGACAGACCGCTCATCAGCTCGGCAAACAACAGGCCAAGCGAATACACATCGGAAACGGGTGTCGGCATTGCGCCAGAAGTATGACGCACCTCGGGGGCCACAAAAACGCCGCCAAAATAACGATCACGCCTGCCGGCGGACAAATACCGGGATGCGAGATGCGCACAGACATAGTGCGCCATCTTGACTCGCCCCTGGCTCGTGACAAGAATGGTACGCGGAGAGAGCGAACCATAAGCACACCCTGCCTGGTGAACCGCCTCAAGGCCGGAACACAGGTGCGCCAGGAAGCTATAAGCAGCCTTCAGCCCAAGAATCTGCCCGCGCTCGCGGCGCACCCGCAAATGCGCTTCAAAGGTTTCACCATCGACATATTCCATGCCAATGTAGCCAGCCACGCCATCTGACACAAATAACTCAAGGTTCGCCATACTCTTGTGGCTGATGCTTCGAAGATCTGCCACCACATGCCTGATCTCTTCCGCCAGGGAAGCATCGCACGCAAAACTCAACTGCAAAAAAAGAAGCATCTGGCGAGTATTTCGATCCGTCACCAAACACGTCACACCGAGCTCGTCCTCGCCCATGATCGTGACGACATCATAGCGATCGGCGATCACATCACCGGCAGCGACCTTTGTCAGCGTCAGTTCACTCATCGTCATTCCTTAATGAGATGCCACAGGCAAATCAATCACCCATCGCCCGGACTCGCGCCGGAGCTCGACATTGATTTGCGCCGCATCATGTAGCACAATGCTCACCATCGCCTTGTCAGCATCTGCCGATGTGACCTCAAACTTCTTGTACTCCCGGGTTGAAGACAACATGCGCCCAAAACGCAGCATGTCGGCGCCCTCCCGTGGCGGCAGATTCGGATGCGCAGCGTTAAACGACGCCGCTTGCGAGGCAAGCGCCTCGCGGGTCGAATGTCCCAAAAATTCCCAGGCCAAAGGCAAATCCTGCGACTCCGCCGCAGACAAAAATGCCTTCAAAACATCATCAGGCGCATCTTTCTTCCAGGCAGGCTGCCCAGAACACCCCCAAATACCCCCTCCCAAAACCAGCACGACGACACACACCCAGCGGTGCCAACGCACGCCCAAAACTCGCCTGACCGATGATGCCACGCAAAACGCCATGCCAAATTACCAAACACACTGTCGGGCGCACCCCATGCCGAACGCCGGCATGCAGGACACCCCCATCGTTAACGCCGCACGCTTATCGCACGCACCGAAACGCGCGTCAAGTTCCGCCCACGATACAACGCCACGACTCACTCGCCAGGGCTACCGCTTGCCACACACCAGCCGGCGCACCCTGTCCTCAAACAAAATCTCCGCCTTCGTCGATTCGATCAACTCCAGAACAGCCCCCAACCCAAACGTCGGATGCCGCACCACATCGCCCTGCCTGAACTGGCCGCGAATCGAATAGGCCTTGATCTCAGCCTCTGCAACATCGCGCGTCAAACGCGCCCATGCCGCCTCACGAGACGCTTCATCCGCCATCTCCTCGGCCGAAAGCAACCCGCGTGCCGCCGGTGCCGCGCTCTTTGACCCGGTTTCACGCCGATGCTCATGATGACACTCCGCACACACTACCCTGCGCGTCCCATCGTGCATCACAGCATGAGGCCTGATCTCCCGACACTCCGGGCACCACTCCTCAATCAGCTCCGCCTCTTCCAACTCGTTCTCAAGCGAATCTTCGCCGCTATACGAATTCATCAAATCGTCATTCAGATCGTCATCAAGTTCGCGCTCATCGACATCGCGTGTAGACTCACTCATCACCAACCCTCAATCTCCTCTCATCGTTGTCATTCACCGGGCCAAAGCCGCGCGCTTTCTTACACATGACTCCTATGGCGTCAATCGCTTTTTCGACCTTCTTTTTTGTCAGGGCGACCGGATAACCGCCAACAGGGTGACCGAAACGGTCTCGAACGCGCAGTGCGCGCCCCTGCAACGAATCACTCAGCCCGACGTTTCACGAATCACCAGCGCAGCAATCGCCTCTGCATCCCGCGCCAAAATCTCTGCATCCTGCCCCTCCAGCATGACGCGGCACTTCGGTTCCGTGCCCGAATATCGCACCAGCACGCGACCTTCTTCACCATAACGAGATTCTGTCTCACGGATAAGTGCCCGGGTCAGAGGCAGGGAGTCGATGGGTATCTTTTGCTCAACCCTGAAGTTGAGCAAAACCTGAGGATACTTCTGCATGACGCTCGCAAGCTCCGAGAGCCTGCAGCCGCTTCGGCGCATGCACGAAAGGACGCGCAGTGCAGCCAGCAGGCCATCGCCAGTCGTCGAATGATCAAGCATCACAAGGTGACCGCTCTGCTCTCCGCCCAGATTATACCCGCCGCGCCGCATGGCCTCGACCACATACCGATCGCCCACTGCCGTCTGGATTGTCTTAATGCCATGCACCTGCATGGCACGATGCAGGCCAAGATTGCTCATCACCGTGGTCACCAGCGTATTGTGGTTCAACGCACCGCGCTGCTTCAAATCTATCGCAAGCATCGCCATGACAAAGTCGCCGTCGACAATCAGGCCATTCTCGGCCACCAGGATAAGCCTGTCCGCATCGCCATCCAGCGAAATCCCGATATCCGCACCATGCGCCCGCACCAGTGAGGCACAATGCTCTGGATGAAGCGCCCCAACATCCGCATTGATATTGTACCCATCGGGCGTAACCCCCGTCTCGATAACCTCCGCACCGAGTTCCGTCAAAACCGTAGGCGCGATCTTGTAAGCCGCACCATGGGCACAGTCGACGACAACCTTCAGGCCATCGAGTGTCAGTTCACGCTCAAAACTCGATTTTACAAAGGCATTGTATCGCCCCAGTGCATCGTCGATGCGACGCGAACGGCCGATCCGCTCAGGCGAGGCAAGGGCATCAAGACACCCCGGATCATGCAGCGACACCTCTATGGCCTCCTCCACATCGGTGGGGAGCTTAAAACCATCCCGTCCGAAGATTTTTATCCCATTGTCATGATAGGGGTTGTGTGAGGCACTGATAACGACGCCTGCATCACAGCGCATGGCCGAGGTCAGATGGGCAATCGCCGGCGTCGGCATGGGACCGGTAAACAGCACCGAACCGTTCATCGCATTGATCCCTGCCGCCAGTGCAGATTCAAACATGTATCCAGAACGGCGCGTATCCTTGCCAATCAACACCTTAAACGGCACCTCATCGTGCCGCCGGAAGTTCGCCACCAGCGCCTTGCCAAGGCACAGCGCCATATCGGCTGTCATCGGAAACTGATTCGCCAGCCCTCGTATGCCATCGGTCCCAAAGTAACGCTCCTGCATCAATGCACCCTCCGCCTGTCTGTTTCACCCAATTCAACCCATGCCGACAATACGGCACCTGTATAATGACACGTCCAACACCCTGACAACACAAGATATTCGGCATTGCAGCGCAATCGCTGGAAAAAATTCGCAGGGGCGCGTCCGAAATGTGGCCGGTTCACCCGAGTAGGGGCGACCGTCCCGGTCGCCCGGGCGACGCCTATATATTCGTCTAGTTGCATAAACGACCGTCCCGGTCGCCAGGGCGACGCAGTCGCCATAGCGGGGCGTTGCGGGGCCGGCGACTGAGGCCCCGC
>WQTY01000067.1 GCA_009786045.1 Pseudomonadota bacterium
AGGTTTATAAACCATTCGCCCTCTACCCACGAGCAATGCGTAAGCATTGCAGGGGGTGTGGGGGAACTTGTTCCCCCACGAAAAAATGTTGGAATTACTTCGCGGCTTTAAAGATGCCTTCGATTTCGTCCTGAGTTGCCTGTTTCGGGTTGGTAAATCCGCAGGCGTCTTTGAGGGCATTTGCGGCGAGGATGGGGATGTCTTTTTCATTAAAGCCTTTCAGCTCATCCAGGCCTGCCGGAATGCCGATGTCCGCCGAAAGCGCCCTGATGGCGGCAATCGCTTTTTTTGCTGCTTCAGCCGGAGACATGCCATCAACGTGTTGTCCCATCGCCCTGGCAATGGCGGTAAATCGATGAGGAACGACTTTGGCGTTGTAGTCCTGGACTGCCGGAAGCAAAATGGCGTTGCAGACACCGTGCGGCAAATCGTAGAAACCGCCAAGCTGATGCGCCATGGCGTGAACATAACCGAGGCTTGCATTGTTAAAGGCAACGCCGGCAAGATATTCTGCATATGTCATCATTTCGCGGGCTTCGATGTCATTGCCATCCTTAACGGCGCGCCTCAGGTAATCGGAAATCAGTTCAATCGCTTTGATTGCTGCTGAATCCGTCACCGGGTTCGCGATGGTGGAGACGTACGCCTCGACGGCATGCGTCAGCGCGTCCATACCCGTTGCGGCGGTCAGCGAGGGGGGCATGGCCATCATCAGTTCGGCATCGTCAACAGCGATCACCGGCGTGGTGTGCCAGTCGACGATGGCCATTTTAATGTGACGGCTTTCGTCGGTGATGATGCAAAAGCGAGTCATCTGGCTGGCTGTCCCGGAAGTCGTATTGATCGCGATGAGTGGCATCTGCGGCTTCGCCGACTTGTTCACGCCTTCATAGTCCTCGATTTTTCCGCCATTTGCGGCGACAAGGGCAATGCCTTTCGCGCAGTCGTGTGGCGAACCGCCGCCAAAAGAAACGACAAAATCGCAGTCGTTGTCTTTGAGCAGCTTGAGCCCGTCGTTCACATTCGAGACGGTCGGGTTGGGTTGAGTTCCGTCAAAAATAACGTAATCGACGCCAATGGCGTCAAGAACGTCCGTCAGTTTCTTGACCAGTTTTATTTCAACAAGAACCTTGTCCGTCACGACAAGCGCCTTTTTGAACCCCATTGGTTTCACATAATCAGCGATGTCAGGCAAACAGCTGACACCCAAAATTGTGACTGGGGGCATAAAAAAGCCGTAAGATTTTTTTTCCATAGATAATCCTCATGCTGATGTTAGTGGAAACCTGGATCACAAGCGCAACGCCAAGCGTTTAAACTGTACGCCATTTCTCTCCTGCTGGCAAGAGACAACGCTGAGCCCGGCATCAGCGACGCGTTCGCACTTTTGGAAAAGAAGAAACACAATTGTTTCACGTGTGTTTCGTTTCTGTTGTTGTGTCCGCCAGGGCGTCGGCATCTTTCGCAACGTAACTGGTCAATGCCGTGCTTTGCGTGAGCCTGAAGAGGTACGCTGCGGCAAGGCCAAGTGACAGGAAGAAACAAGCCAGCATTGGGGGCAATGTGCTGCTCTTGTCTTGGGTGAGTGCGATAAATGTGGGTGTGGCAAGGAACGTGATGAGCATGCCCAGGAGCACAAAGCCCTCAGGAATGATAAACTGGTATTTTATGGTGTTCAGTCTTCGCAGACGTGCGGCAGTGCTGGAGTGCACGGAGTGGCCATCGAGTTTGGCACCGCTGATGACGCGTATGGAGTGAATCAGGTAGTCGAGGTCCTTAACCCGCTGGTTGGGGTAAGGCGACACCATGAGTTCCAGCAATTCTATGAGCCACTGAGGTGTTTCTTCGGGGAGATGAGGCTTAAAGCGAAGCGTCATGGCGCATGGAAAGGCACTTTTTCGGCCTGCTCGCCATCGTTTTCGGAGGGCACCCCGGAGCGCGGAGAAGGGTTTTCGCAATGCAGACAGGAAGAGGCTGAGTTTCTTCCGTTTTTGAACAACACCAGCAAGTGCGGTAAAGGGTTTTCGCAGCAGGGCCGCGAAACGCCGGGTTTTCTTCTTTTTCGGGACGATTTTGGCGTTCTTCATCATTTGTATCTTGTAGGGGGCAATGCCCGTGAGCAGGTGAATGAGCGTGGCGCCCAGCCCGTAGACATCGGAATCCGGGGTAGAAGTGCCCATGCATTGCTCGGGGGCCATGTAACCTGCCGTGCCTGCGAATGTCGAGCCGCCTGTGCGGCGCTCGCTGAACATGGCCGCACCAAAGTCGATCAGATAGATGTCGCCATTTGGCGTCATCATGATGTTGGAAGGCTTAATATCGCGGTGTACAATCGGCGGGGAGTAGGTTCTGAGTTTTTCGAGGATGGGGATGATTGCAAGTGCGATGGCGATCACTTCCTGGGCAGAAAACGTTTTGCCCCTGTCCAGTTTGGCCTGAAGCGGTTCACCCGGGATGAAGTCCTGGACGAGAAAGTAATAGGGATCAGGGCTGTCGGTGGCGTCGATGGCATCAATATAGCGCGGCGTACCCTGGATTTGCATCGACTTAAGCAGGGCAATCTCTCGCATGAAGAGTTCGGAGGCTTTCCAGTCGGCCATTTCGCGAAATGACAGCGCCTTGATGGCGACGACCATCTGTGTGCGAAGGTCGCGTGCTGCATAGACCGTTCCCTGTGCGCCGCGCCCGATGGTGCTCAGGATTTGGTATTGCTCGGCCAACTGCGGATGGGCACGCATGGCCTCAAATTTTTCGCAGGATGAGGATGACCCGGGCGAAGAGAAGGATGACTGCTCAGGCGTATGGGGGAGTTTTGCTTTATGAACCATGCGAATCCGTCAGGGGGGGCAACAATCTTCGCAAGTAAAAGACTGCTCCTGGTGGGGTTCGGGGGAACGGGTTCCCCCGAGCTAAAAATCTGCCGGCGGGTAATTGATTCTCTTCAGTCGGCGTGCGCAGTAGATCCACAGGCTGACCACGACAACAGCCATGACGGCCACGACGGCGGGGTGGAAGCAGATGGCAACAAGCATGAGGTGCAGCGAAATGAACACGCCCAGGGCGATTTCTGTGTACAGGCAGCGCTTGGAGTATGTGCGCGCGGGCGGTTTGGGCTTCTGGGCCCTGACGATGGCATCAATGGTGCTGTCGCCTGCCGAGTCGGCAGATTTGCCTGCGTCTTCAGCTTCGGCGTAGGGGTCGACGAAGCTGGCAGATTGGGCAGCTTTTGCGATGGCATCCAGTGTGGGACGGCGCTCAGGCATGGGGTGTGTGCAGGCGCCAATCAGCGCGATGGCCCATTTGGGAACCGCCTCGGGCATGTAGGGGCGGAAGTCGAGCCGGAGGGCTCTCTGCGGCATTTCATAAGGAGCCTTGCCGCTCAGCAGGTGGATGAGCGTCGCAGCCAGTCCATACACATCCGAGGCAGGGCTGGCTTCGCCAAGCGCCTGTTCGGGAGACATGTAGCCGGCGGTTCCGGCGAAGGTCGAGCCCCCAACGTGGAAGGTGTTTCGAACCGACGTGCCAAAATCGACAAGATACACCTTGCCATCCGGCGTCATCATGACGTTTGATGGCTTGATATCGCGGTGAATCACGGGCGGCGAATGCTGGGACAGGATCATCAGAATTCTGACAAGCGCTGCCACGATGTCCCGGATATGCTTAATCTCGAAGCGATGTCCGGCATCCAGCATGTCCTGCAGCGACTGACCGTCGACATACGCCTGAACGATAAAGTAATAGGGACGGATAGCCGTGGAAGCATCAATCGTTTCGTAGCACTTGGGCACGCCGTCAACGTCGAGGGTCAGCATCGTTTCCATCTCGCGCTCAAAAAGCGAGGTGGCTTTCCAGTTGGCCATGCGCGCAATGTCGTAGGCCTTAATGGCGACGCGTTTGCCATCCGGCGTCAGGCCCAGGAACATCTGCCCCTGACTTCCTGCAGCCAGGCGCCGCTGGATCGTATATTTGCCGGCGAGTGCCGGGTGGTTGAAGACCTCAGCTTCCTTTTCAGAGACGGCTTGCGAATTTGAATCAGGCGAGGAAACTTCAGGGCGGTAATCTGTCATTGATGTATCCTTCGAATCGTATCCAAAACGACGCAGCAGGGTGCTGCCAAAAATATTTTACTTTACCATGCTTTTTTTGGATCGTCCATACGATGTATGAAGCGCGCCCTATCCTCCCCTGTGGGTCGGATACGGGCTGCGGCTCACGCTATTTGGTCTTTTGGACCAAATACGCGCTCGCACTTTTTGGGTAAAGAAGCGGCCGGACTTGCACAGGGGGGTTGACGTCGGCATGAAAGTTGCCTAAATTTTTGCTGCCAGGTCTTAATGGGAATTCGCCGGAATCCTCCGGAGCCCAGTTTGGATTTTTACGGGATATTTCGTTTGGAGGACAAGATGAAAAAGCTGTTTACGCTGGTGCTGTTGGGTTGTTTTGTGGGATTTGCCGGCTGCGGCGATGACGATGGCGGCTCGAAGACGAGCGGCAACATCAAAATTGATTTGGATGATATTGACAGGGGCATTTTTCCCAATGTTACTGTTAATGCAGATTGTCCTGCAGATTTCGTGGACAAGGCGTTTTGCCAGGACGAAAATATCAGGTTGTCCTGCTCTCAGGGCAAGGTCGAAAAAACCGACTGTACGGGCAGGGGCGGGTGTGCCAAAATTAAGGGCCGATTGTCTGTCCGCTGCGCCGATGATATGGGGGAGGAGTGCAACCGGGCTGGACAGTGGTGGGCTCATTGTGGCGTCGATGAATCCTCGGTAGAAAAGTACACTGTCCAGCTGCATAAGCAGTGCCTTGAGGCAAGCAATGGCAAAGCTTATCTTTTTGATGAGCAGGGATCAAAAAAAGCCTGCGCTTCAGAATGCAGAACCGATGGTACGTGCAAGGTTGAGGTGTGTGGTGACAAGTTTGTAAGATCCTGCTCAGGGGAAAAAGATGCCATTTTGTGGTGCAAAGATGGCTACGTGGTACGTACTGCCTGTGGCGAAGGCGAAGTTTGCAAAAGTGTTGCCGGCGCAGACACCTGCGCGAAATAAGACCCGCAGCGCCGACAAACATGCTCGCTTCAAAAAAGCGAGCATGTTTCGTTTTTGTCCGTTTTTTTATCTGGGCTTTTACTGCCGTGCCTGAGATAAAACAGCCGCAGCATATTGAATGCGCTTATTGGGCAGCAGTGGCTTAAAAATCGAATGACGGCATAAGATTTGCGAGAGATCCGAGGATCCTTGTGGTTGAGGTTCACAGTGCTGTGATGAGGATATGCGTTCGAATGGGAGGTTAATCATGAGAAACCGTGTTGTTTGTGTTTTGGCTTTGTTTGCGGCGCTTTTGGTGGGTACACATGCGCAGGCCCGGTGCTACAGCGACAGCGACTGTGACAGGGGGGTAAGGTGCAACAACAATGTCTGTGCCAACGCACCCGGTGGGCGATGCTTCGTCGACAGTGACTGCGGCGGCGGCAAGTGTCTCAGCAACACCTGTTCGAATTCAGCTGATGGCAGATGCTACAGCGACAGTGATTGCGGGAGCGGCAGGTGCGTCAGCAACCAATGCTCCACGGCTGCCGGGAGGTGCTCCAGCAGCAGCGATTGCGGCCCGGGTGTGGCGTGCAATTCCAACGTCTGTGCGACCGCACCTGGCGGGCGATGCTCCAGCAGCAGCGATTGCGGGCCCGACAGAGAGTGCCGCATGAATGCGTGCGTGCGGAAGTAGCTTACGACATAAATGCTCAGTATTGTTCGTCTTTGCATTGCCCATGGCAGCCAATGCAAAGATTGGCACAGTTTGTCCTGCAATGCTGCGAGCGCGTATTCGCCGCCCCCAAAGGGGGCAAGAATAGCGTGAGCCGCAGCCCGTATCCGACCCACAGGGGAGGATAGGGCGCGCACCATCGCAGCCATGGCGCCTTTGAGAAAATATCTTCCAATACATGGGGGCAATGCCTTATTCTTGCCAGAAACTGGGTCATGGCTTTTCGAAGCAGGCCCGCAGGTTGGCAGGAGGTGCAATGTCCGTTTCCGATAATTTGCGTGTGATTGCCGACAGGCAGAAGTGTTTGCTGGAGGAGCTGGAACGGGAAACCGCCACCCTGGCGCGTACAGACATGACGCGAGAGATTGAATCGCTGTCGAAAAAAGCGGAAAAGCTCCGGGAGGCGCTTGTACATGCCAAGGTTGAGCTGAAAAGAGAGCTTGCGCGCAATACCGAGCTGACCAATGCCCTGCATGAGCAGATATACAGCGAAAAGCTCGAACTCGTGCGGATGGCACAGAAAAAGAATAACGCCTATTTTCAGGCGAAACAGCAGGGAGAGCTGGATCGGCTGACACAGCTGGACGAATCTCTGCGCAGGCGGATAAGGGAGCTGACAGATCATCTGAAGCGCAACCACGTCGACACGTCGAATGCGCTTTATGCAGAATTGGAGGCGCTGTCTGCGCGAATTGCCGTGGAGGTTGCGCGAACGCGGGAGGTGATAGAAAAGGAGGCTGCCGCATACCGTGCGCGCAGTTCGGAAGATTTCGATGCGCTGGCAGGCGAGCCCGTCAGCCGGGAAACCGTCGAGGCAATACGCAAAAAGAACAACATTGAGGCCTTCATCGGCGGCAACCTGATTAATAAGGGGGCGATACTCCTTTTCATCCTGGGCCTCATCGGTCTTTCGCGGCTCGCCATTCCCATGCTGACCGATGCCGCCAAAGGCTGCATCATGTTTGCCGTCGCCGGGCTGCTGTTGGCGGGCGGCGAATGGATGAACCGAAAGAAACCCAGCATCTTTTCGCTGGGACTGACCGGCGGCGGTATTGCCGGCATGTTTGCCTCGCTGGCTGTCAGCCATTTTGCGCTCGAAATTCTCCCGATGTATCCGGCTATTTTCCTGTGCCTGCTCATCACCACCGGGGCCTTCGTGCTCTCAAAGCGATATGACAGCCAGACAATCGCAGCATTTGCCCTGGTGGGAGGCTATCTCCCCATCTTTTCCATCGCGCATAACCTGACGCTCGTCTATGGCGCGATGGGCTATTTCGTCGTGTTGAATCTGCTGGCACTGACATTTGCGTTTTACAAAAAATGGCACCTCACCATGTTCCTCGGTTTTGTCATGAACCTGATTGGAACGGGGTACATTTTGGCCTGTGCATACGATTTTCGTCATGAACTTGCGATGCAGGCTGTCACGATTCTGTATGTAGCCTTTGTTTTTGCCGTGTATACGTGCATTCCCATCATGGGCACGTACCGTGCGAAAACGTCCTTTGCCAAATCCGATGTGATTCTGCTCGCGCTGAACACCATTTGCTCTGCGGTCATCCTGTACGTCGTCTTTGGAGTGTTCGGTCTTGCCGATTACAGCGGTGCCATGACAGTCGTGTTCGCGGCCGTGTATCTGGGGCTTGGCTGGGGCATTGAGCGTTTGTTCCCCAATGAGAAAGGCACCACGGCGCTTTTCTATCTGACGGGGCTGATCTTTGTCGTACTGGTGATCCCCATCCAGTTTGGCACAGCATGGCTTTCGCTTGGGTGGCTTGCGGAGGCCACGGCGTTCGCGGTTTATGGCGTGCTCGCTGGCGACAGGCGCTTCAGGCGTGCAGGTTATGTCATTGGCGCATTCTGCCTTGGCGCATTTTTGATATTCGATGTGTTTGGCCGGGTGGATGACCTTTTCCGATACAAGTACATGGCCATCACCTGGGCGAGTGTGCTGCTTTTGGCGGCAAAAGCGTATAAGAAGTGTTTGGTTTCAGGGGGGGCGAGTTTCTACAAACACGTGGTGCTGCTCAATCTTTGGGTTTGGGTAATCTATCCGACCGGCACCCTCCGAAGGTTTCTCGAAAACGTGTGTGAGGGCACGGCGTACAATCCCTACTTCCTCCACCATGCTGCGGGTGTCGTATTTACGTTCGCCTATGCCGCTTTGCTGCCGCTCATTCCCTACATCCGCAGCAAGGGCGTGCGCATTCTCTCTGCCGTTTTTGCCTGCATCGGCATGCTGTGGCTGTTGATACGCACCGGAACAGGCACGATCCTCATTCGTGCAGGCCACTACGACACACTTGAGAGTGGCATGCATATTTACCGGGATGCTTCTGACCTGCCATTTGGCGTGTGGATTGTGGCCACGCTTTTGTTGCTCATGCTGACCGCCCTTGCGCTGGCAGCCATGCGAAATGTGCTGAAAGTCTTTGTTCAGGAAGAGCAGATGTCGGTGCGTTGGCTGCCCTTTGGCGTGTCTGTTTATTTCCTGGTCATCCTCACGCAGAACCTGATAGTTCAGTACGACATGTCCCTCACCAGCATGGTCATTACCCTGATATATCTTGCCGCTGCGCTGGCCTGGGTCTGGTACGGTTTTGTCAAACGGCTCAGTTTTCTGCGCCGGCTCGGCCTGGTTCTCACCATGGTGGCTGTGGCAAAATTGTTCCTGATCGATAAGAGCAATCTGACGCAGGCGTCCAAGATCATTTCGTATTTTGCCTGCGGTTTCCTCATGCTGGGCATATCGTATGTCTACAATTATTTCAGCAAACGGCTGCTGCCTAAAGAGGACGATGCGCCACAGCCCGACGACAACCTCGCCGCCCCCAAACCGGAACCCGTCGAACCGGATGCCGAAAATACCGTGGACGCCGAATCCGATAAACCTGCCGATGAATGTGATTGTAGGGGCGCGCATTGCGCGTCCGCTGAACTGTGTTCGCCCGTCGAATCAAAATCCGACGCCGAACCCGAATGCGAATCCCCCAAATCTGACGATGCCAGCCCGTCGGATGAATGCGACGAAACATGCAGGGGCGCGGATGGCGCGTCCGCTGAACTGTGTTCGGCAACCGAACCCGAATGCGAATCCCCCAAATCTGACGATGCCAGCCCGTCGGATGAATGCGACGAAACATGCAGGGGCGCGGATGG
>WQTY01000068.1 GCA_009786045.1 Pseudomonadota bacterium
GGGCTTCATCGACAACGATGGGAACCTGTGGGTCACTGGCCGGGTCAAAGAACAATACAAACTCGAAAACGGCAAATACGTCGTCCCAAGCGTCCTCGAAAGTAAAATCTGCGCTTCCAGCATCATCGAAAATGCTATCGTCCTTGGCGCCGGAAAACCCTATAACGTCGCTCTCATTCAGCCATCCTCCGACTTCCTTGAGTCATTCAAAGCTGAGCACCATCTGATCAATGCTGCACCTGAAACACTTCAGAACAATCCCAAACTGCGCGACCTTATTGCCACCGAACTCAAGAACACCTGCGAGAGATTCAGAGGCTACGAACGTCCCCAGAAATTTGCCATCATTCTCAATGAACCAAGTATTGCCAATGGCCTGCTCACACCAACGCTCAAACTCAAAAGACGCGAAGTCGAAAAGCAATACCACAGCTTAATCGCCTCGCTCTACACCCATGCAAACTGATCCACAACATGAGGCGTCCGTCATTTCCGGGCTTCCGCCCGGCTGAATCGTATAGTAAACTGAGCACAGAGGGTCGAAAGCAGGTACCAAAACACCAATGCCTGCTGTGAATATTTTGTGTTTCAAGACGTCTGTTCATTTCCATCGGCTAAGAAAAGGAGATGGACAGAGTCATTGAGGCGACGAAAGCAAACCTGAAGGAACACAAGCAGCATCGCGAGCAAATCCCTTCTGCTGTGTCACGATTGTCGACGCGTTTCTTTTAACACAAACCACGCAAGTCAGACATGGCACGCTTCGATGCTACGTCTCACTGCCATCATTGTCAGGTTGTACACTTATGTCAGAGTATCGGAATCTGGCCGAACTTATGCAAGTCTCGGCAAAACGTTTTGCGAATCGACCCATGTTTGGCGTCAAAGCCGCCGGAAAATATCAGTGGATATCTTACGCAGACTTTGACCTCAGGATGCGCAAACTCCGAGCTGCCCTCCGACGTATGGGCATCGGCAAGGGCGACGTCGTAGGCATCATCGCCAATAACTCCGTCCCCTTCGCCATGACTGTCTATGCCACTTACGGGCTGGGAGGCATCATCGTCCCCATGTACGAAGTGCAAAAAACCCAGGACTGGGACTATATCCTCAAAGATTCAAAAGCAAAGCTCGTCCTTGTAGGCAATGACACCATCAAAGCACAAATTGAAGACTTAAAAATCGATACCCTCCAGCATATCATCACTGTCCAGCCAGGTCAGGCAAATCGCGAGGATGCTTTCGAGCGCATTGTCCAGGATGAAGCCCCCCTGGGAGATATCGACGTTGACATCGACCCCGAAAATATTGCCGATATCCTCTATACGAGCGGCACAACCGGGCTGCCAAAAGGCGTCGTCCTTTCGCACAAAAACATCGTCGAAAACGTCGTCCGAACAGAAACAGGCTTTGGTATCGGCCCCAACGATCGTTCCCTCACCTTCCTCCCCTGGGCACACGCCTTTGGAAAAACCGTTGAGCTGCACATCTTCCCTGCATTCGGGCTGGCCATCGGACTGGCCGAATCACCGCGAACAATCGTCCAAAACCTCAAAGAGGTCAACCCCACTGTCCTCGTGGCCGTCCCCAAGGTCTTTAATAAGGTTTATGACACGATCCACAAAATGACGCGCAAAAAACCCATCGTCAAACAGCTCTTCAATTACACCGAAGAAATTGCCCAACAATCCCACACGCGTAAACTGACGGCTTTCGAAAAAGTCCAGCAAGGCGTTCTGACTCGCCTCATAGGCAAGAAAATTCGTGCAGCCTTCGGAAGCTCCCTGCGATTCTGCATCAGCGGCGGCGCAGCCCTCCCCATCGAAGTCGCCCAATTCTTCTACAACTTCGGCATCACCATCTACGAAGGCTACGGCCTGACCGAAACCTCCCCCATCATCGCCGTCAATAAACCCAACAACCTCCGCCTTGGCAGCGTCGGCAAACCCCTCGAAGGCATTAACGTCTGGATCGACCGAGACCCCGATCAGCCCAACGCCAGACAAGGCGAAGTTGTCGCCGGCGGTCCATGCATCATGAAGGGATACCACGGCGACGATGCCGCCAATGCTGAGGTTCTCAACGAAAAACACGAACTGAGAACAGGCGACACAGGCTATCTCGACGAGGATGGCTACCTCTGGCTCACCGGACGCGTCAAAGAGCAATACAAACTCGAAAACGGCAAATACGTTGTCCCAAGCGCCATCGAAGCCAAAATCGCCACCTCACCCGACATCGAAACCGCCATCATCTTTGGCAACGGCAAACCCTACAACATCGCCATCCTTCAGCCGGCGCCAGACTACATCGAAGATTTCCTCGAAACAAACGGCCTGCGCGACCTCACCCAAAAAGCCATCGAACACCACCCTGCGCTTCGAAAACAATTGTCCAGAACGCTGCAGGAAAAATGCACAGAACTGAGAGGCTACGAAAAACCCCAAAAGTTCATCATAACACTCGACGAATTCACCATACAAAATGGCCTCCTGACACCATCGTTCAAAATTAAACGCCGGGAAGTCGAAAGCAAATACGCTGAAGCCATCTCTGAACTCTATAAAACGGGTCTTTAGCTGAAGGGGGAAGCTTCCCCCCTGCGCCACCCCGCAACGCCCCGCTGTCCCCCTCTCTGAGGGGGATGTCGGCACCTCCCTCGAAGAGGAAGATTTTGCCGACAGGGGGTGCCCCCCACACACCCTGCGATACTTCGCATCGCTTGTGGGGAGGGACTCCTTGCTTCTTGAAACCATTTGCAAATCAAAAGGTGGGCAGAAGATCCTCTAAATTCCCCTCCTTTGGAGGGGTGGCGCAGAGCGCCGGGGTGGTTCTGTAGTGGCGCAGCACGCTACGCCACTACCAGATGCTACATCGACGAACAACTCACATCGCTGTCATCGCACGCTGCCATTTTTTTCAATTCAACAAACCTGGCCCGCGTTTTCTCCGTCAGACATATCGCATAAAGCATCGAATACATGCTGCCGCCTTCGTAGACAGATACCTCAAATTTGCAATGCAAATCACGGTATTTGAGCCATGCAGCCTGCACAGCCTCAAATGCCTTTTGTCTCTGGCGATCACTCAAAGAAGCACGAAGAACGTGATAAACTTGGTCGAGTTCTTTTTGTGCAACTTTATATTCGTTGCCATAGCACTCATTCAAATCAACTTGTGTCACCTTATCATCGCAAGGGTCTGCCCACGCAGTTGCGCAGAGAATTGATAAAATTAATGCAGCGAAGAGTTTTATAGCGTTCATCGTGATCCAGAAATCAAAAAGCCCCCATACTGAGGGGGCTATTGTCAGAAAACTTATACTGCTCAGACAGCAACTTTTTAAGCATCAAACTTGGAACTAATCCGTCAGTTCTATACCGCCATTCCATCCCCACGAGTTAAAGCTGAATTTGCTATCAGCTCTTGTAATATGACTCAGGGTTTCTTCCACCACAGCTTTGGTAACATGGCAAATTTTGTTATCGCCGATATGTAAACCAACATGTCCATATTTTGCGCCGTTTGTTGTCGTGGAATTGAAGTAAACTGCAGCACCACGTGGGATATCGGACAAGGAAGTGCTCACCTTCCACGCCTCTTGAGCATCTTTAGCAGAGTTCTTACTATGACGAGGTTTTACAGCTGCCAACGCGCAGTCTGCCACGAAGCCTTGGCAATAGGTCATCTTCTTATCTGCGTTATAGTAATTCAAACTGCCTTTTTTATTCTTGGCAAAGGTGATGGCTTCTTCGGCTTTGCCAGTGCCACCTGATGAGCCAGCAGAGCTATTCGCCGATTTTTTTGGCACAACTAACCCAGCTTTACCCGCTGAACCGCCTGCGAACTTCCCGTCTATATCTTTTTCCGCTGTAAATACTGTTTTTTGCCAGGCACCGATAGCATGAATCAATTCATCGCTCATTTCACCTGTCTGCGGAAAACTCACAATACCCTGAATTTGTTTAATGAAATCTGCCTGATAGTGCGCACCACCGCCACTTTCATACCACTTTTTTGCATCTTTCAATTTAGCGTCGGAGAGCATAAATTTTTCTGTTGATGCCTGGGGAGCAGACGGTTGTGATACTTCGGGCATCTCGATTGGTTGTACTTCGGCTGGCTTCGCATCAACTGACTGCGCTTCAGCCGAAGTCTCGACTTTGACCGGAGCCGGAATGTTTGCCTGACTTTGCGGCACAGACGCACCCGATCCGGACGGAATCTTAATCTCCTGACCAACGCTGATCGCACTCGCATTTTTGATGCCATTGTATGCTGCAAGCGCCTGATAACCACCTGGGACATTGTACTTCGTCGCAATCTTCGACAAGTTGTCTCCTCTGACGACTTTGTGAATCTGATCACCACCTCCAACCGCATTATCCTGCGTCATACCCTCATTTCTGACACTCGGATCCGATTGGTTGACGCCCTGAGTAGCCACCTCGTTTGTCTGGATCTTATCAGCAACGGCCATGGTTTGAGTTAGCGCTTGATTCGACATCACGACACCTCATACTTCTTTCAGAGCGACCTAGCTGCCGCCATCTGAAGCTGACACATCGCCCTTTGTTTCGATAAAAGCATGCTATCCCTGAACATTCTTCTGTCAAGCACTTCATAAATAAAACATCGGTTACTTCGTTCAGGGCAGCAGGCAGCAATGTCCAATTTACAATTGTGCTGACGTTTGACACCATGCAGCCTTGGAAACAGGCTTCAAATCTGGCACAACCTGCGGCAGCCTGCAACCTGTAGCCTGGCCACAGCCACACACATCGGAGAGCGACATGTCAGACACTACCAACAATACAACATTCGACGCATCACTTCCAGGTGACCATGCACTGACGAGCCCAGATTCAGGTAACTCCGACAGGGGCACTGACACCGCTACTGAAGATGAAACACAGCATACCGCATCCGACGTACCCGATGAACCCGAGACACAAACGCTCGAATCCCAAGTTGAAGCGATATTGGCGAAATGGAAAGTACATATCTCCGGACTTTCTGCCAAAGAACGGCACGAATTGTTGCTCAATATGCTCACCGATTACCTGCGCATGCGCCTGGCCATATACTTTCGGCGCTTCCCCGAGCGCCTCACGAGCAGCGAAAAAACCTATACGGACAGGTGCGTCGGCCGCGAAGAATTAATCACCTACATGGGCCATGTGGATAACGAAGGGCACTGTGCGAACTGGCTCACAACCCGTCATGTCCCCCCGCTCGAACTCACATGGGTTCAGCTCTTGCTCAATAAAGCACAAATTCAGGTGCTCCTTGAGCATTCCCCCGACATTCCCTTTGCAGCCATTGGGCGAAACTTTGGGCTCTCCTTTTTAGAATTTGAAATCCTCGCAACCCTCGTCATGGCCATGTCTGACGAGCGACACCTTCGGGCCATGACCGTCGCCTGGGCAGATTTTTCCGTGCGCCTGCCGACCGTCTCCTTCCTGTGCGGCTTGCTCGACGACCCGGATCATCCTTACGATGACATCTTGCTTGCACTCTCCCCGCAAAGCACCCTCAGGCGCATGCGCCTCATCATCGCCCACGACCATGCCTGCTTTCCCGGATGCACGCCCCTGACCTACACGCCGCTCGTTGTCGAGCAAAGTGTCATTGAAGCATTCCAAGGCAGATCAACCATGCGCCGTTTCGCACCAAGCATCACCCTGCACCAGGAGGGGTTGCCGCTGCGTACCCTCATTGCAGACGAGACCGTGAGAGCCGAGCTCGAATACTTTATCGAAAATAAAAAAGGCCGCCTCCTCCTCGTCGGTGCACCACATTCGGGCAGGCGTTCGCTGGTTTGCGCCCTTGCGTGCCATAAGATGAAAAAAAACATCCTTGAGATCAACCTGTCTCAGGAAATCGACCACCATCCCAAATTCGGCCCGCGCTTTGCCGAACTCATGCGCGATGCACTTTTAAACGACGCCATGCTCATGCTGAGACTCGACAGCATTGAATCTTCAGAAACACGGCTCAAGTTATTCGAAGACGCTTGCGATCCTATTGCTAACCTCATCGAACACTTCCCCTCGCCCCTTATCCTCCTGTCAAACACCACCCACGCCGCTTTCGAGAGAGCCTTCCGAAAGCCCCCCACAATCCAGCTGCCACCGCCAACACTCGAAATGATGCGCGAAACCTGGCTTCAGGCACTCACCCCCTGGGTAGACCCAAACGACGCCACACACATGGCCGAAACCTTCGCGCGCAATTATCAGCTTCCCCTGGGCACCATCTTCAAAATCATGCATGACGCACAACAGAGTGTCCAGCCCGAATCTCAATTCATCCAATCCCATCACATTCTTAACGAGATTCGCAAGAGCTTCGACCATCAGCTCGGAACCCTTGCAGACGTCACGGTCAGCGATGTTCAGCTCGGAGGCGTCATCCTCACCCCAAAAGCCCGCGAAGACGTCGACGAAATCCTAAAGTACGCCAAAAATCTCCACACCGTCCTCGACGCCTGGGGCTTTCGCGAACGCTCCCCCTATGGCAACGCCCTCTCCGTCCTTTTCTCCGGTCCACCAGGCACCGGCAAAACCTTCCTCGCCTGCGCCCTGGCCAACGAACTCGGAAAAGTCCTCTACCGCATCGATCTCTCCAGAGTCGTCGACAAATATATCGGCGAAACAGAAAAAAATCTCGGACGCATCTTCGACGAAGCCAGCAAAGCCCAGGCCATCATCCTGTTCGACGAAGCAGACTCGCTCTTTGCCAAACGCACCGAAGTCAAATCCTCCAACGACCGCTACGCCAACCTCGAAATCAATTACCTTCTCCAAAAACTCGAATCCTACAATGGCATCACCATCCTCACCACAAACCTCGCCAAAAGCATCGACGATGCCTTCAGGCGCCGCATTCGCTTCATCGTCGAGTTCCCAATGCCCGATGTTCACGCCCGCATCGAACTCTGGAAACGCATGATGCCACCCCAGGCCCCGATCTCCCGCAGCATTCACTGGCACTGGCTCGCCAAAACCTTCGAAATGAGCGGCGGCCACATCCGAAACGCCGTCCTCAAGGCAAGCATCCATGCCGCCTCAAAAAACTCACCCATCACGATGAAACTCCTGGCCAAAGCCGCCGCCGACGAAGCCCGCAGCATCGGAAGCCTCTTCCGCATCAGCGATTTCGAAGACTTCGACGACGAAGATGAATTCGATGCATAAACGATTGAGCGCATCCTGTGGCGCGCCCTGTTTGGCCGGTCGGCCAAATACGGGCGCGGCTCGTGCTATCGTCGCCCTGACGGGCAACGATACGCACTCGCAATATTTTTGGAGGCGAGGGCCACATCGCAAACATCGAATTCACTGACAATCAGCGAGCGATACCGTTCAATAATGGCGTGTGGTGATTAATATACAGATTTTGCTCGAATAGCCAGAAGCGCTATTTTTTCTTCGGTTCAATGATCGGATAGACGTTTCTGCCATAGGCTGTATTTACGACGATGCTCGCGCTTAAATATAAGGCGATGAGTCCGGCTATGAGCAGGGCATAAGCGGGAATTGGCGAAAAGCTCGACGACAAAACGCCCAGATCGATGAGGGTTATGAACGGCATCGCCACTGCAAGCACAATGACAACCAGAGACAGCAGGCTGAAAGGTTTCAGGAAAGCCGGCAGCCAAAGATAAACGGCCAAAGTGAGGACAATCCATGCATATCCGTCGATGGTGGTGTCGAGGGGGGTACCGGAAACAATGGCATTATGCTTGATGAACATCTCTATGCCGCCAGCAAGCAGGAAGAAAGCACTGAAAAACAAAAAGGTGTTGCCACCCGTTTGATTCCTGTTTTTCAAGTCAACGATCCCGACAATAAGCTGAACCAAAAAGCAACCGAGGAGCCAGCAACCGATCAATGGCATGGCCGAAGTTTCCACAAACCCGTTAAGCAGCGCAAAAAAACAAAAACTGGCCACTGCCAGAGACACAAGACCAGCCGGAGCGGGGTTTGACCACGCATTGGATGCCGACGCATTGACTGGGTTTTCCGCAGGGGTGGAATGATTTTTTTCTGTCATGGTTTTCCTCTATTTTTGGCAAAAAACATGGCCGACGCAACCGTTTTCGATTGTCGCGGCCTACCTTGTGCAGCTTTTTGCAATGGGCATGTTCCATTCGGCAAAAGCCCACCAGGCGGCTTTGACCGTTTCTGAGCGCCTGATTGCCTCCGAACTGAATTTTCGGATGAAATATTGTAATCGAAAGGCGTAAAATATGTCAAGCCCACAGGCCATGCATAAGCATTGCAGGGGTAATGGACATGTCAGTCAAGATACCCTCTCAAACCCCTTGGCAGTCCAACGTATACTCCTGGTTGGCATCGACGGTTAGCGTACAGTCATAATCCTGATAAGATCTCGTATCTTCAATATCGAAGATCTTCGTCAGACAACGAATGACCAGCTTGTCATTCACATCGTACCATGCACAATTCTCGCTGAGTATGACCGGCCCCGCCACAAGTAACAAGGCAGTAAGAATACGATCTTTTTCTTTCATGGCATCTGGATTGGCACGGATGACTCTCATAAAATGCACGAAAAGTTCTCTGTCTGGAAGGGGAACCACGCGCGACTTCTCTCCAAGTATGATAGCCACGAATTCAACAATCGGTTTAAGATCTCTCCAATTTTTGGAAAAATCTGTGCTAACTTCAACGCAGGTCTCAAAAATTTTGGTAAGCGTTTGTACGTCTCTATACACACCAGGTTCACCATAAAATGCTACCTTGTTGAGCATATTCACAGGGCAATCGCTTGAAAAAGTCAAAGAACCACCCCGCCTTGCTTCCTGGAATCTGCACCATTTCGACGCCGCGACAGGCCGTCAGTGATAAGGCGAGTGCGATAGCGGCGCAGGGGGCG
>WQTY01000069.1 GCA_009786045.1 Pseudomonadota bacterium
GGTGGTGCCGCAGGCGACGGGGGTTTGCGGGCCGATAGCGGCGCAGGGGGCGCGGCCCCCGCAAAAAAAAGTAGGGGCAGACCTGCGTGTCTGCCCTCACAAACCCATGTGCCTGCCCTTGCCGTTATCCGGCAACACAATAACCGTTCACGCAGATATCTCCCTCATTGGGACACTCACAGCTCAGACGGCACTCAATGCAGATGTTCGACACGCACAACAGCCCGCCGCCACAATCCGCGTCAACACGGCACTCCACATCATCCTCGCACTTGTAGGCAGAATTGCATATCTGACCCGAGGCACAATGCGAATCCGAAGTGCACTCATAGGACGCCACGCACTTCCTATCCAGGCAAATCTGGTTTTCCGAGCAGTTGTCGTCGTTAATGCAAGCCCCTTCCGCCAGGCATTTTCCGTCGACACACAAGTTGCTGACACATTCTTTGCCAAACACACACTCCACTTCCTGGCCGGGATCACAAATATCCGTCTGGCATGGAATGCAGCGCCCATCTGTGCAGATGTCATCGCCCGGGCAATCCTTATTGGAGAGACACTCTGCCTTCTTAACGCATGCGCCAGCCTCACAGGCATAACCCGAAGGACACGCGATGATGTCACAAATATCCTCATTCTTTGGCCTGCATACGCCAGAAATGCAAAGCTCGCCCGACGCACAATCATTCGTCCATAGACACGACTTGTCCTTATCATCAGGCCACGCACAAACACCCGACGAACAAACCAAACCGCCCCGGCAATTCATGTCATGGTAACAGGACTCACCCGCGTCACAGCGAATGCCAAATAACCGGCAATCATCGTCATCACGATTGTACCAGATATCGTCATCCACACAGCCTCCCGTGCAATCATCAAAAATACAGCCCGCCAAACCAAAAGACATCATGATTGCTATTGCAAATATACTTAACTTTTTCATCGCTTCCTCCTTGTTGGAGACTCCAACGCCAAAACACCAAACTTTATCTCAAACAACGTGCACGACGCATGCCAAGAAATCAGTTTTGTTTTCTTTCCGACAAAAATGCCCCAATGATGGCAGGCTCGTCAAACGGACGCCGTTCATTCCCAACAATCTGATAATCCTCATGCCCCTTGCCCGTCACGATCACCACGTCCTGATCCGACGCCAAAAATACGGCCCTGCCAATGGCTTCCCTGCGGTCCACAATCCGCTCACAGGGCACCGCCCCTGACACGCCTGTCAGGATGGCATCCACGATGGTTTCCGGATCCTCCGTGCGCGGGTTGTCACTCGTGACAATGAGATAATCCGCCCCTCTCGACGCAGCCTCCCCCATCATGGGACGCTTGGAAGGATCCCTGTCTCCCCCCGCACCAAACACCACTATCAGCCGCCCCTGTGACGGCATTGTCTCACGCACGGTACACAGCGACCGCTCAAGCGCCTCGGGCGTGTGGGCAAAATCAATCATGATACAGGGCGAATCACTGACAGCCTGCATCCGACCAGGTATCCCACGCATCTCAGACATGGCATCAATCACGCCCGAAGGAGAAAAACCAAGCCCCATGAGCGCTGCACATCCTGCCGCCGCATTGTCCAAATTGTATCGCCCCATTAAAGGCAGCGTGAAAGCCTGCGATTCCCCTTCCCACTTCGCCACGCCACACCACCTGCCTCCCTGCCAAATCACCGACTCAAATGCCAGGTCGGCACCCACACCACAATGTGTCGAAAACGACACCACCTTCCCGCCCCAAGACGCAGCACAGCACGATGCCATGCGGGCACTGACATCACCGTCATCGGCATTAAACACCGCCACTGGCCGCTTTCCAGACACATAACTCCTGGCCAGATACTCCGAAAACAGGCGCGCCTTCGCACTCGCATAAGCCTCACGTGTCTTATGATAGTCGAGATGATCCGTTCCAAGGTTCAGCCAAACCGCCGCATCGAAATGTAACCCCTGAATCCGCCCCTGAACCACAGCGTGGCTGGATACCTCCATGACAACCATGTCACACCCCGCAGACGCCATCCCATGAAGCAGACGATACAGCTTCAAGACCCCGGGCGTCGTATTGATCGATTCCTCACAATAGCCAGGATAACGATGCGACACCGTTCCCATCACCCCAACCCGAAGGCCAAGCGACTGCGCCAGCGATTCGATGATACACGCCGTGCTCGTCTTGCCGTTCGTCCCAGTGACCGCCACGATCTTCATCTCTGCCCCGGGCTCACCATAAAACCCCTGCGCCAAAGCCAAAAGATGCGCCTCGGGTTCAGGCAGGGCAATGACACAAACCCCGGACGGCAACAAAAAATCCGGCGAAGCCACGATTGCCGCCGCACCCTTCTCGATCGCCTGCGCACAAATCTCAAAAGCCCGCGCCTGCGTCAAAGGCTGTGCCCCCTGCCTGAGCACAAACAAATCCCCGGGACAAACCTCACGGCTGTCGTCCGTCATATGACGAAATAATGGCAGCTCCCCCTGCCAGGACGCGCCAAGGCGCGACAATGCTGCATCAAACTGACACATATCCCCAATTCCTTGATGTCGACATGCAAAAAATACTATTCTGGAAAGTGCTTGGACGTGGGCGCGAAAAATACCCGTGCACACACCGCCGCACATGATGCTAGCCCATGCGATCCAAGACATCCAACCCTTTTTGCCCAAATTCAGGCCATTTCATGACACGCAACACACTCCTGCGCCTGGCGCTCCTCCTGTTCATAGCCCTCCCCCTCCAAAATGCCCTTGCCTCCCCCATCCTCGTGGCCATTGCCGAATCCACCCATACCGGCCACAACACATGGTGGCCAAACACCGCTCTCTCACAGCACGATCTCTGGTGGGCCGATGCACTGCGCTCACAAGGCACTAACGTCGTTGATATCCGACAAAAACCCACACGGCTGAGCCCAACTGTCTACCCTCCCTCCACCCTGTCCGCCAACAATGCCCGCAGCCTGGCCTCGCTTTTTGGCGCACAGGCCGCCCTCACAGGGGAAGTTCAGTGGCAGTGCCGCACCGAACAGCAACGTACCCACTGCCGCGCACAGGCTAACCTCCAGCTCGTCCCAAAACAGGGTGCCATCGTCGACCTCTCGCGCTCAACCCACGCCAGCGCACCCAATATCGAACAGGCCAAAATTCGCGCCATCACCCTCATGGCTGCCGACTTGGCCATCGCCATGCTCGCCACCACCACCCAGGACGACATCCCAAATCTCTTCCCAAACCCCGTCCTCGTCCTCGACCCGCTCCCCAATGCCGATGCCCTCGTCTCACTGCGAAGAATCCTCAGGCGCATCCCCGGCGTCGAAGACATCGCTGAGCGATGGATATCCGCCACCAGCCTCGCCCTCGAAATCAACCCAGGCATCCCCTCCACCCCAGACACCATCTTTGCCTACATCGACGCACTCCTTGCCATGCCCGCAGAAAACATGATCATCCGGGAAACCAAACGCACACAACGCGGCGTCGCTGTCGAAATCGTTAATTTCTAGTCGTTTTGTGGGGGAGCATTGCTCCCCCACACCCCCTGCAATGCTGCGCATTGCTTGTGGGTAAGGTGATGCGCAAATCAACATGCACAGCAGGGGCAAGGGCAACCACAGGGGGTTGCCCCTACAGGATTGTCCACACCAATAATGTTGCCAATGCCGTACGTAGGGGCCCCCCTCTATGCCATGCATATATTTCTGCGGCGCGCAAGCCTACACCTGACTTGAAAACACTATCACACACCACCACAGATCCATATACGGCAGTTCATCAGACCTGACGCAATTTTGGCAATGCTCGTGTAAGCTCACTGACAATTTCGCGATCGACGACGCATTCCCACCCACACAGCGGCAAAAACTCCCACCAAAAGGAATATGTGCCACCACGCCTTTGCTCCACCTGGTGATGTATGGCATGACATGAATACCTGAGCCTGAGATGGGCCACAGGGTTCATCCCATTTTTTCGGTTTGGGTGAGGGATTAAATGCAGGAATATCGCGATTCTCTGGATCGCTCAGGCAGATCCACCCTTCAATCAAGACTCTTGACCAATAGCTGTAGCTGTAAATATTGACCCACTCACGCCCTTCTTCGTCTTTGTAAGCACCGCCAATTCTCCAAAAACCCTCACGATCCTCGACAAATAAATATTCTGCATTAACGACCCTCTTCTCTCTGTCAGAGCCGGGCCACTCCCACACAACCACTTCTTTCGCAGTTTTCACAACAGAAAGATCTCCTGTGTACGGGTAGATTTTCTCCTTGTTTTCCAGCTCAAAGTCCCGTCTGTCATATAGAATAAGAAGTTCATCCATCAAAACCCAGCCAGGAATACGACCAGAATGATTAAGTTCCTCGATCCCCCAGCATACACCATAATTGGCGTATGTTGCCCAAATAAAGATCTTTTGTCCGTTGCGATATTCTGTCAACTCCCCACTTCCAGGATCCGGTCGTTCCCTTGTGATGATGCTGCCTGTGGGGCTGTTCACCATAAAAATGCCCCATCCGCTAATGCGTACGGTTTTGTCGCTATTGGCTTCGGCGAAATCATTGCCATAGACAACGTCGGCATACGCAGGAATTGGCAGAAACGACAATAGTATCAACGCAAAAACGATGTATAGGTATTTGTTCACGGTTGTTCTCCTTCTTCTCCTGCTTCTCCCTTTCTGCGCTTACCACTCTGTCTCTTCACCGATTGCAGCTGCCGGCGCTGCCCTCTCCCTGTCCTCTCCCCGTGCTATCAGACCCGCAAGCAGGCGGCGTGTAAGAACGAAAATAAACGTCGCGGATATCATTTCAGCAAGAAGCCTGCCCCAGAACAACCACTGTATATGGTTAAAAACAACTGCCAGCAATGACAGCGGAATCAGAAGCACAAAGACACGCACACAGCTCAGCAGCGCCCCCCTCGAAGGACGGTTGCAGCTGTTAAAGGTAAATGTGCAAAAACGAAAAACCTCCTGTGCCGCATATCCCCAGGCCACAATCCGCAAATACTGCGCAACCGTCGCAATGACCTGTGCATCGTCCGAAAATATCGTACCAAGTTTGTGCGCAAACGCAAAAAAAATTGCCGCAAACGCCAGCAGATAGACAACCGAAAATCGAATCGCAAAAAAGAGAATCTGCCGGACACGCCGATACTGTTTGGCCGCATAGTTCTGCGCAAGCATCGGAGACAGAGAGACACCCATCGACATCGGAATGACAAACGCAATCAACTCCAAACGCGATGCCGCCGCCATGGCCGCAACCATGGCGTCCCCAAAACGAGAAGCAATCCAAATTGCCACAAGACCGCTAATCGGCATGATGATAATACTCAGCGTCGCAGGGAGCGCAAACAGCGCCAGCCGCTTCCAGTACGATAACATTAACGATGGTACAAAGGCTTCGCGCGAGAAAAACGGACGGCGCTTCTGAATGATGTACAAACACCCAATGGGCGTTATCCCTTGTGCAATTACCGTTGCCAGGGCTGCACCATACATCCCCATTCCAGGAAAAGGCCCAAGTCCAAAAATAAACAATGGCTCCAGCCCAATGTTAATGACAAACCCCATGACCATCCAAAACGACGCCTGTTTCGTATACCCCATGGCAAGCAAAAGCTTATTGCTCGTCATCCCAAGCGAAATCGTAAAATTCCCTAAAAACCAAACCTCCATGAACTCAACGACATAATCGAGAACCTCTGGTGTCTCAATGAACGGCTGACAAAGCGGACGTATCAGCATCGCACCCATCGCGCCCACCACCAGGGAAACCGCAACGACAAGCAACAGACCAAGCGCTATCACACGCGAGGCCTCCTCATCATCACGCTTGCCGATGGCATGGGACAATAGTGTCATCATACCCGTCGAAAGGCCATGGTAAATGCAATTGACAAAAACGATGATGGGCAAACAAAAACCCATTGCCGCAAAAGCATCCAGGCCAAGCCGGCTTACAAAATACGCGTCAATGACATGATAGAGGGACAACGACAAAGTCCCTGGTATCATCGCCAGACTCGTCATGATGAGCGTACGTGCAACTGGTCCTTTAACAAAGCGGTTTGGCGGTCGCTCTACTTCTTTCATCCAACCTTCCAATGACAAAACGACCAGCCGTCCCCTGAAAGCCTGCCAACCACAAACCCCATCGGCAAGCGCCATCAGGTACAAAAAAAAGCGCCCCGCAACATGCGGGGCTTTGGTCTGGCTACGTCCGAGGCGTCACACTCCAATAGGCCCACTGACTAAGCTTATCCAGCGGCGTAATCGTTTCCTTCTCCGAGTCGACCAGAAAACTCACACTCTGCTTGCGATCGTTCAGCTCGTAACGGTAGCGAATCTCAAACAAATCCTCCCTATTGCCAGGGTTCAATTCGCCGGATGCCTCATCCATAGACCATCCGCATAACCTGGCTTCGTTGCATTTTTCAAAGCGATGGCTGGCATCGGCTTCGCCATTGGTCAACAGCCATCCCATCGCCGCGATAAACTCCTGCTGCTCAAGCACCATCACAAACGCTGTGCAAATCTGCCTGTGTTCACGTTTTCGGCACGAATGATCGCGCGGCCAGCGCTCCGTACGGGGAATATGCAAGTTGTTCACATAACCCTTGGGATAGATGTCCACGGGTTTGATAGCGGACATGTTTTCGCCGGCCGCCATCAAATCAATGGCAATCAAACCTCGTGGTTCAAGGCTCTTGCTCTTCCAGCTAAAGCGAAACTTCGCAACGCGAACCTCATCGCGCTCAACCCACTGAAAGTACGCCGAAAAATCATCCTGAAACTCATGCATCACGGTCCAGCCGATGATGCGATCATCCTGGTGCCCTGGACGGTTTGTCAATTTAAGGAAGTGCAACAAAAAAACACCGCCAAGATCAATGCCAACATCAAATTTGTGGGAAATAATCGCACGGACAACGCTGCCCGGACGTTTCAGATTCTCAACAATCTGATCGAAATTGTAAACTGTCTGCTCAAAAACGCTGGCCATGTCATTTCGCGGGATCACCACACCCGTTTCAAGATCCACAATCCACACAGGACCAACGGTGACAGACTCATCGTGATAATCCAGATACACTTCGTACTGGGGATCAGGAATCTGCGTCTCCCCCGTATCCATATCCAGATGAAGTGCTCGCCACTCCCCACGCCTGAGGAAATTCATATTAAAACGCTTCTCAAGAAACTGCTGCTCGACCAAAGTATCGATGGACACGAACGAAGGCGACAAATCGGCCGCCGGCCTGCCATCCTTCCTCGCCCGAACCACTGCTTCCACATACGCAGGATCCAGCACTTTATACTGACGAACAACCCCTATGGCATCCGCCTCGCGATTGGCAAAGGGATCGCTCGCACGAAAAATATCCCTCTGAACCTGATCGGCCGTCATCCCCGTCGCAGCCCTGTTCGCCCCTTTCTTCTGAACCACAAAAACCACGGCCACGATAAGGACAATCATCAGAAGGAGCCCAAGCGAAATCCCAAGTATGAGAACCTTTCTATTCATCGCATCACTTCATGTCTGTCAAGCCCAACAAGAAAGCGGCTCTGCTAAGAGACGCACAAAATCGCGCAAATCCTAACATGGCACACCACCAGGCGCAAGACATGGATTCACCCCTCCGCCCACTACTTCCAGGAAGGATTCAGCGCTCTGAGCCCCCGGCTGCCTTCCCGGCTTGCCCGTTCACGCTCGATCTCACGCTCAATCGCCCTCGCCTTCTCAGGCTGATGCGTTCTCGCATAAAAACGATGAAGCGGCATCAATGCCATAAGGCGATTGGCATGAACCTCCACATTCTGAAGCAAATACGCCTCTGCCTTCCCAAGCGCCTGCTGCTTCTCATAAGCCGTCGACAACCGAACCAAAACCTCGCTCGTGGGGAGCGAATACGTCAGCAAACGCTCATACGTCTCAATCACTGCGCCCCAATCCTGCTGCTGATAATAAAGCCGCCCAAGAGCCTGAGCGCCACGAACGTTATGCGGCTGAAGCGCCAGACCGCGCCTGGCATAGGACACCGCGTTTTGCGCATCATGCGCATCCGCCGCAATATCAGAGGCCATAAACAATACACGCGGATTATTGGGGTGCTGCACCAGCGCCACACCAATGACAGCCTGGGCACCGGGGATATCCCCCAACTGCAGCCGCACTTTTGCCCAGGTAAGCTGAAGATTCCAATCCTGTGAATGAGGCCCCACCGACGATAAATAAACCTCCGCCTGAGACCACGCCCCCGACTCAGCCAACGCAAGGCCAAGGCTCTTTTGCATCTCAAAATCCCAATCCTCAAAATGCCCCAAAGACTCAGCCCACAAAACCGACTGGCAGCATAATGTCAGCACCACACCGCCAAACACATAACCCAAACGCCGTCTTACACCCATCATGTGCCACCTTCCCCAAATTCAAAAAAACGCACCGTCTCCTGCTACAAACATACGCCCAGAGGAAGAAAATGACAAATCTCCGTACACCAGTTGCCAGTTGCCAGTTGCCAGTATCCGGGAGCCAGATTAACCCCACTCTGGACACCGGACACCGGACACCCCCAATCTTTTTCGTTGGGCTTGGGGAAAAAAACGGGTATTGCGACCCATCGGAAAACGTGCGCCCGGGAAAACGTCTCCCGCCTGCACCCAGCGAGATCCCTGAGGAGAAAGAGAATGACATTGGAAGAGCCGCCGCAGATACATCCGAAAGACGATGCACAACTCGCCGTCGAAGCTGAAACCCTGGCAACATCTCAAGACGAACCAGACGCTTCTGGCATGCCACAGGATGAACCCATCACCCTCGGCG
>WQTY01000070.1 GCA_009786045.1 Pseudomonadota bacterium
CCCCCGAAGTCTACAGCCCCATTTACAACCCCTCCGAGCTCGTGGCTGCCCCTGCATTCGCGACCGAAATTCTCGACGATGGCGCGCTCTTCCTGCGCGTCTATGACGACCCCAACGAATGGGATTTCGAAGACAATATCTCGCTCGCAAACTTCATCCCGGGTTTCCTGGCTGGCGTTGCCAAAATCCAGGACAGCGAAAAAGAAAAAGAAGCCCTGCGCGATCTTGAGCGCCTCTGGAGCCGCGCCGAAAAAACCGCCGAGAAAGCCTACGAGGTCCTCGACGCCGATATCCCCGCTGCCTCGACCACAGATGTTGCCGAGGCAGAAGCGGAAACCCAGGCCATGGCTCAGAAAGCCTCCGCTTCCGTCAAGCCCTCCTCCTCGCCCCTCGAAACACAACCCGTCGGAAATCGCGACCTCGACGACCTCCTCGAACGTTCGCATGCCATCGGCCCAGAAGATGCCCGCATGCGCAGTGTCATCTTTGCACGGCTTAAATCCGAATACAAAGTCGACGAAGAAGCCATCCGCAAGCGAGGCATCGAAGGGCCCTGCACCATCTTCGAAGTCAAACCCAGCAACAAACCCGCCTTTTTCGCGTCCTATCAGGACCTGGATCGAAAAGTCTTCATCCTCAACGTCCTCGAAGACCTGGCGCGCTTCATTGCCGCCAACGATGCCGGCCTCAACCCCGTAAGCCTCCAAAAAATCACCCATCTCATTCGTACTTACTACCGACCAGAATACACACTCCTCGCCTCACTCAATGAACTCCCGCAAAACGTCATCCGTGACCGGCGCGTCTCCGAGTTAAGGCAGAAGTTCGAACCTGCCGCCATCAAAAATGTCGGCGACAACCGCACACTGACATTCTGGTTCTATCAGTCTGAACACCAGAGCATCGAAACTCTCACCCTGACGCAGTTCGAAGACTGGCCGCTCCAAATCGAAGCCAAAGTGCAATGCACCGACATGGAGAATGCCGTCGAAGCCCCCCCGGTCACCCAGGAAGTCAAACCCTCTGCGCCCCTGCCGTGTGCTGCCAAAGCTGCACCATCAGCGCCGCCCGCACTGCCCACCCCCGCCGTGCCCGCCAAAGCATCATCATCAGGCGGCGCTGCCAAGATCGTCGTCGGCACCCTGCTCGGACTCGTCGTCATCTACGTCCTGCTCGCACTCTTCTCCTACGGCGGTGACTTCACGTTCATTCTCGATCTTCTCAAAAAATAAACACCTGCCCACTGGTTTTACGCTCAAGCCCGCTTGCGCCAGCATGACGGGCTTTTTTCTGCCGCCAGCAGGTCATTCCCACGCACACTTCGCCGCTTCGGCAGCGAACCTCATTTAGGTTTCAGCATTATGGGTGCTCTGGAAGGAAGCTTGAGCTTCAAAACATACTACGTCGAAGGCGAACCGCCCAACGACTTCCATGCCGACTACCTGAGCCGCATTCAGCGACGCTTCTTCCAGCCTCTGAGCCCCATCGGCGACGAAGAAAGAAGCATGGGATGGGTTCCCGTTCAAGACCCCCTCGCTGTCAGCGCCCAACGCCACGACATCTTCTTTAACCAGTACATCCTCCTGGCCCTGCGCATCGACAAATGGTCCATCCCCTCAGCCTGGCTTAAAGCCATCATGCGGCAAGCACTCGCCGAACGCTTCCCGGACAAAAACATCAAAATCTCAAAACGCGCCAAAGAAGAAGTTCGCCTCCAGGTCGTCACCGACATCAAACATAAAATCCTGCCCGCCATGAAAACCGTCGACCTCGTCTGGAACATCTCTGAACGAAGGCTGCGATTCTGGTCCACATCCAATGCCCTGTGCGAGGAGTTTGCCGAATTCTTCGAAGAAACCTTCGGATTGCGCCTCACCCCGGATTCCCCTTACATGATGGCAAAAAACCTCGGTCTCTCAGACGCTGATCTCAACCGCATGCTCTCGATCGAGCCATGGTACCCGGGACTGACACACCAAGACTCCATGTGAGGTGAATGATGGATCTCTTCGAAAAAATCGAACGCACGCGACACTTTGGCGAACTCTTCGTCATCTGGCTCTGGTACCACGCCGACATCGACGACACCATGTTTCGGCTCTCAGACGGCTCCCTCCTTAGTCTCTCCTTCGACAACCAGCTCACCCTCGAAGCCAAGCTGGCACAAGCCGAACGCACGCGCATCTCCGGGGGCGCCCCCGCAGCAAGCAGCGAAGCCCGCGAAGCCCTGCGGCAGGGAAAACTCGTCTCCCAGGCCAAAATCCGCGTCGAACGCGACGAAAAAACATGGGTCTTTGTCCTGAATGCCCAAACGCTGACCCTGACCGGACTGAAAATTCCCGCCGTCATGACAAAAGCTGACGACGAAAAACTTTACGAACGGCAATTCCTCATTGAAGAAATCGACGCCCTCGTGCGAGGTCTCTACGAACGATTTCTCACGATTCGCCTCGACGCCAAACAATGGAAAAATGAATCCCACGCACTGGCCGCATGGATCGACGAAGAAGTCTGACACCACTTCTAAGGCAAGGCTAAATCACTGGCGTCAACATATCCGTCGAGCATGACAGCGTTTTCAGATTAGGTAACGACACAAATCAATAGCGTTTCTCCTGTTTGCAAGGCGAGGTATGTTGCCAAAACAATAACATTCCGCCCTTACCCACAAGCAATGCGCAGCATTGCAGGGGGTGTGGGGGAACTGCCCTCCCCCACGAAAAGAAAATGGAGTCTCAACATGCTCGACAGCCTGCTTGACAACATCAACTACCTCATCCTGGCCGTCGTTCAGGGTTTTACAGAATTCCTGCCCGTCTCAAGCTCCGGTCACCTCATCCTCATCAACGCCCTGTTCCCCATCGACGCCGGGCTTCTGTTCGACATCATCCTGCACCTCGCCACCCTGTTCAGCGTGGTAATCTTCTATCGCCGGGATATCTGGACCCTCCTCACCGGCGCCATCCACGAATCCGCCGACTGCATCAAGCACAAAGCACGTCCCGGAAACGCCTTGGCCATGGTCGGATACCTCCTCACTGCCACCGCCATCACCGGCATCATAGGCATCACCCTCGAACCACTCGTCAATACATACATGCGAAGTGTCGTCATCGTCGGCAGCCTGCTCATCCTAAACGCCGCCATTTTGTGGAGCTCCCAAAAATCCGGCCGCTTCCAGCTCACCCCCGGCCCCATGAACCTCAAAATCGCACTCATCATCGGCCTCGTCCAGGGCATCGCCGTCCTGCCGGGCATCTCGCGCTCTGGCTCGACCATCACCGCCGCACTCCTGCTCGGTGTCAAACGCGATCAGTGCGCAAAATTCAGCTTCCTGCTCTCCATCCCCGTCATCCTGGGCGCCGTCATCCTGCACCTCCGCGACATCGCAAACCTCCAGGTTCAGCATCTTGGCATCATCACCCTCGCCGCCTGCCTGGCCGCTGTCATCGGATACATCTGCCTGGTCCTCCTCGAAAAACTCCTCAAAAACGCCAAGTTCCACTACTTTGCCCCCTACTGCCTCCTGCTTGGGATCACAGCCATCCTTATGGCATCATTGTAGCTGCTCCCCCAACTCTCTTCTAATCAGGACTGACGCAATATTCAGCGCCTTAATCCTGCGCATGAGCAGTGTACACTGAGAGGTGCCAGGCTTTATCTTGGGCTGCACTTTCTCACATTTGCTTATCGTCGATTCAATAGCCCGAAGCGCCTCTTCTAACTCTTCTTTTGTAAATGCTTTCATAGTGTGGAATTTCCTCTCATCTCATTTCGTCCCCTGCCCACAAGCGATACACTGTAGAAACAGATAATATCTGCCCGGCACATAAAAAACTCTTTGCTGCGCAAACACAAAAAATGTTGACTCTCGCACGCCAGCATACTTTAGCCTGCTAAAGCCCCTGACGGGTCATCACTCGTCAACAGGGTGACAGCAAATACTAGCAATGGATTTGTTCATCGTGAAGAAAAAAGTATTAACAGGATTGCTGCTGCTGCTCATCATAATAACCGGAGTTGCCATCATGATACCGTACTGTACACCACAATTCGGCAAGCTCCCCAATGGCGCGCGTCTGGAACGTATCAGGCAGTCGCCGAACTATGCCGACGGCGAATTCAAGAACCTTGAGCCGACAAAACACTTCGCTGAAGGAAGCAGTTTTTTCTCAGCGGGATGGGATTTTTTATTTAAAACCTGGGAGCGGCAGAGACCAGAGGCACCATTGCCAATGCTCAAAACCGATCTCAAAACCCTTGATCGGAACATCGACCTGATCATCTGGCTCGGGCACTCCGCAGCCTTCCTGCAACTGGGCGGGAAACGCATCCTGATAGAGCCGGTCTTTTCGAGCAGTGCGGCCCCCTTTTCGAGTTTTAATAAAGACTACAACAGTGAATACCCGTACTCGGCAGATGATATACCCGACATCGACTATCTGCTCATCTCGCACGACCACTGGGATCACCTCGATTATCCGAGCATCCTTGCATTGAAGGACCGTGTCGGGGCCATCGTTTGCCCGCTGGGCGTAGGCTCGCACCTGGAATATTGGGGGGTCGATCCCGCTGTCATCCACGAGGGCGACTGGAACGACGCCTTTCAGCTGGCGCCAAATTTTACTGTGCATATTCTGCCGGCCAGACATTTCTCCGGCAGATGGCTCAGCCGCAACAAAACCCTCTGGGCATCATTCATGCTCGAAACGCCCGAACGCCGCGTCTTTTACAGCGGAGACACCGGATATGGAAAGCACTTTGCCGAGATTGGCAAACGCTTTGGCGGCATAGATCTCGCCATCATGGAGAACGGCCAGTACAACATACAATGGCACCACGCCCATATGCTGCCAGAAGAAACCGCTCTGGCGGCCGCCGAACTGGGCGCAAAGGCTGTCCTCCCCGTTCACTCGGGCCGTTTTGTGCTGGCACATCACGCCTGGGATGAACCCTATATTAAGCTGACAGAGGCAAGCAAAAGCAAACCGTTCGAGCTCCTCACACCTGCCATCGGGCAAGTGGTCTACCTCGACGGCCGAGAGCAGACTTTCGAACCCTGGTGGGAGTCCGTGACAATCGAAGCGCAGAATTCTGAAAAATAAAAACGCCAATGCGCAGGAACCTGACGGCATTTTCTTCAAATTTTAAACTTTTTCCGAAGGTACATGGTAAATTTATATTCTATTAAGAACCAGCTTACAAATGCCACAGCCAAACATAATGGAATGACAACAACAAACACCAGGAGAACGCCGACGGGAGAAAAAACACTTATATCATAAACAAGACGACTGAACGGATGAACAATAAAAGTGTGCGTGATATAAAGCGAATAACTGATGTTGCCAATGAAAACAAACGGAAGCGGCACAGACCTGTTTTTAAAATACCTGAATATAAGCAAAAAGAACAGGAATGACGGTATACCCCAACTGATTACCCGATTAATGTCATGCAAAAATGGTATATATTTCTGTGAAAACAAAAAAGCCCATAAAGCGACAGCAACTATCAATAAAATCACACTTTGCTTGCCTGACTTGCTTTGCTCATTTAAACTTGTTTTATACGTGATAAATTTATAGCCGATCATGCCAAATATAAATTCCAGCATCATCGGGTTTCCGTAATAATTCTTAATATCGGGAGAAATCCGTTCGCCCAATATAGCCGAAACAGCCACAACTGCACAAAGAATTCCGCTCGATATCATATGCCGTTGTTTATGGCTGATTTTCATGGAAACAAAAAACACAACATAGAAAAACACTTCGCATACAAGTGTCCAGCCCTGAATAAGCAGTGGATACCCTGACACATCATCAGCATAAGGGATAAACAAAAACGACTTGATGATACGCGGAACGGACAGATTTGTGGAATTGAAATACTGAGGCACAACGAGCAACAAAGCTATCACAGCCAATGTTCCGAGCCAATAAAGCGGTATGATGCGAATGGCGCGCTTTTCCAGAAATTTATCACCGTTTTTCTCGGTGATATACATCATGATAAAACCGCTTATACAAAAGAACAAGTCAACGCCAAATGCGCCATTCGTAAACATAAGGATATGATGAAAAATCACGCTTACAGCAGCGACACCTCGCATAAGCTGAATACTGTCATAGCCCTGCCGTTTACAGGCCAAAGACAATGGACTTGTTTTCTTCTGTTCCAACATGGCATATTCCAACATTTTCGGGTGTCTTTTACACTGCACTCAATTTCAAAATTCAAAATCATGGCAGTAATGCTCTCCCAAACAAAGCTGCATCCTTGCTTAATTCCGATGCTTTATCTCTATAAGCTTTTTAACAATGCCTGCATCCGCATCGGTTTCCACATACTTCATAAAGGGCCGTCCTTCGACATATTGCGGTGCATCCATGATAAGTGCCACCACATATTTTGGAAGCTCATCATCTATCGCAGCGGCCACTGCTTTTTCTCCAAACACGAAATTCACCTTAAAACACCCGTCTGACGGAACCAAATACAAAATTGTCCGTTTGCCGCTCTTCACAACAAGCGTCCAACCTGCTCTTTTGCTGTAATACTTCCACTCTTCGGTGATACTGCCGCAAACCGATGCCACGTTATCCTTTATTGTGTTCCAAAAGATTTTGCTGTCGGCCAGGGCCTCTGCAAGCATTTTTTCATCCGGGATAAGCGCTTTCTCGCCAAATATGCTTAATGACATCCTGCCATTCTCCTGATTATTCACTGTCAAACACACATTTTAATACCTTTGCCGGACTCTGTATCGCCGTCGCAGGCCAAACATTGGGAACCCAACGTCTGCGCCATACAACGTACAACGACCTACAGGATAAAGGCAAAGAATTTGATATTCCGCATTGAGGTTCACACTGCATTTTCATACAATATTTGCCGCAATGCGGGCTATTTCCGCAACCGTCATGAGGATCAAGCTTTGAAAAACTTTGCCTTTCCCCTGTTTTGCCTCACCTTCCCCATGATTGTCTGTGCCTGCGCCGGTTCGGTTCGTTCCTGCTCGGAAGCGCCTACCCTCGCTGAGGATGCGGCCAAACCCGATGGAGAAGCTGACCACGAAGCAGCCAATATTAGCAATAGCAATATTCGGGCCGAATCCTCCACCAGGGTGGAAGCATGGCCCCCGCGCTACATCCTCCAGCTTGGCAACTACGGCGCGTCTGATGAAGACTGGCGCATCGGAGCCATCGATGACGATGGCCAAATCATCGTGCATTTCGAGAGCACAACAAAGCGTTTCCTCACCGAATACAACGAAGGGCGCTTCGTTTTCTACGATGCCGGCAAGCGCTATGGCCTGCTAGACGCCAACGGCATAGTCGTCGTCGAGCCACGCGACGCAGTGTTTGGACGGCCTTCCGAAGGACTTATTGCCGTGCAAACCGAATCTGGGTGCGGCTATATCAATCTGGACGGCAACGAGGTCATTCCCATTCAGCCATGGGACAGCTGCAGTGCGTTCAAGGACGGAAAAGCCATCGTTACCAACGCAGGAGAACCGTTCGTCACCAGAGAAGAAGACAGTCAGTATGGCGAAGGTTACATTGATCGCCATGGTAAAGTCATCATCGACCTGACGTACAAGTATGCCAGCGACTTTAGCGAAGGACGGGCAGCAGTGAGCCGCGGTTTCACCGAATCAGGGCAGGACGAAGACGACACAGAATTTGCCCCCGCTAACCGCCGTGCAAACTATGGCTATATCGATCACGGCGGCAATCCCATCACCCCATTCGAATTCGACCGTGCCGAACCTTTCCAGGCAGGCATGGCCCTCGTGGCACGCGACCGCTTCCGCGAAGCGCCCTACAATGAAACGTTCTACGACTACGCCTTTATCGACACACAGGGCGATATGGTGTGGCCCATGACCTTTGGCAACGCCGATCCCTTCAACGACTCGGGTTTTGCCCGTGTGGAAATCTGCGACGATAAACTCCCCGCCAAAGGCGACACCTTCAACTGCCAATCCGGCCTTATTCGCAAAGATGGTTCCTGGCTGTTCAAACCCGGACGTTTCCAACGTGTCGGCGTGTTCAGCGAAGGACGCGTTCCCGTCACTTTTCTCAATGGTTCGACCGGCTACGTCGACGAGAAGGGCAATACAGTTTTTGCCGCTGACGGAGGTGCCTTTGTCCATGGCGCTGTCATCGTTTCGGGCAATTGCCCAGACGAGCCTGACTCAATACGTGCTGTCGACATCCATGGCCAGTCAATCTTTCCGTTCTCTGTAAAAACAGCATCCTGTGACTGCATCGGTCATGAATTCGATGCGCACGGCATTCTGATCATAGAAACCGACAGTGATATCAAAGACTACAGAAGCATGGTTTTGCACCGCGAGCGAGGCGTGGTCTGGCCGCCCGGCTGGAACGAAAAGGGCGCTGGCGAAGGGATGCTGTGCTGGGATGACACCGAGATTTAGCTGAAAACGCACTGTGAACAAGCTCTCGTGACTCGGTATAGTGCGTTTTCAACTTAACGCCGCATGCCCTCGCAGCACATGCAATCTGTTTCTTCTCCAGCAAAACAGAGCATGTCGCTACAGACGATGCACTTTGCCACTCTACCCACAAGCAATGCGCAGCATTGCAGGGGGTGTGGGGGAACTCGTTCCCCCACAAAAAATATAGGAACAGGCGATTGGATTCGAAAACATGGCCCCTTCCGGGGGAATACAGCATTGACAGGGTCAATTTTCGCGGCGAGGGGATAACGCTGCCCGATGGGGGAACGAGGCTTCGCATTGCAAATGCGTTGGAGGGGGAGCGCGTTTTGGCGG
>WQTY01000071.1 GCA_009786045.1 Pseudomonadota bacterium
GCCCATGCACAGTCGGACATGGCCGAAACGGTCTTGCCGGTAACCATCGCCGCGCCAGCCGATTGGAAACCTCAGAACGATGCNATTGGCGAAGGTCTCCTGGCAGCCTTTGTCGATCCCAAAACCGAAAACAGAATCGAACTTCTCAGCAAGCAAATCATTCGCGAGGAGCACGCCGCGGCACTCTTCGAGGCCTTTTCAAACCAACTCGTTTCCAGCGGATTCATCGTCACGGCCCAGGGAACAGAAAAATCGTTCGATCTGACCGACGGGACAATCCGAAAAGGCACATGGACGGAGTACACCTACATCACCAGCGATATCCCCATCAGCATCGTGACGTTCATCTTCACAGCGCAGAGCCATGCGATCATCGTCGTAGGGTATTTCTCGCGTGCCGAGCGAGAGCGTGGTATCGAAACGCTTCAAACGCTCATCCAGAATATGGCCGACAGCCCTAAGCCGAACTAGTCCTCAATCATCTCGCCGATTCTGGCGATTTCGTGCCAGACACTGTCTGGCAGAGCACTGACCGGTTGCTCCGCCCAAAGCGCCGCAAGGATCGCCTTAACGGCATCCGGGTCGTGGTTCGCCACAGCCTCAAGGAGGCCGAAGTAGGTTCGCCAGATGCCGTGGGGCAGCATGGCAGCTTCCGCATGGGGTGATGCAAAATAGCGTCTGAGTCCTTCACCAGTCGCTCGATCATCTCCCCCGGTCGCTGCGATCTTGATATCCAGGCGCCGCGCATGCCATGCCGGCAGAGGAGGCATTCGCAGTATCTTATAAGCAGCGTGTGATACTGCCCAAAAATCTGCATGCCACAAAATATCGATAGCCACCTCTGCCCAATGCCATCGTGCGGCACGCCCAACACTGTCATCCGACAGCGCTCTGGCAATGGCGTCTAAGAGCAGGCGGCGCTGCGCCCCGGCGGATCGATTCGAGAAGGAAACCTCCTCCCAAAGCCCGGCACCGCCTCTCGACATGGGATCCTGATGCCGATACAGGGCCCACATGCTGTCGAGATCAAGATTCCCGGCACCAAAGAATGCCTCTGCCTCTTCCGGGCCACATGCCGCGCGCCCCATGCAAGCCCAAAACGCCTCACGTTTCGACGCCATTGCACGCGCACAGCGGCGCGTCCAAATCGAGATCCCGGAATACACGAGATCAACCACCCTGTCGGCATGCCATACACTGTGATTCGCTGTCAGGTCGTGTCGCCAGGCATCGATCGTTGCTTCGAAGCTCATGCCCACAATGGATGGGTAGTCTGAAAAACCCGAATTCGAAAGGCGTTTGATTTGCTGCAGGCCAAAGCGATCGAGCAGCCATCGCACATAGGATCCCGCCAGCGTATAGGCAATCCGCGATGGCAGACCCCAGAAGCCGACCATCAGGGTGTATCCGTCGATTGACTTCATGCCCAAAGATTCACTCTTAAGAATCGCCGCGCTCCACGTGTGCAGGTCATACTGCTGCATGGGCCACTGCGCTGCCATGGCGAGCCCTTCGACCCAGCCCATCACCGGCACCAGACGGCCGCCTGCCAACCCGAGGGGACTGTCAGCAAAAGAGGCTGCAAACAAATGCGCCATCTCATGGCGCGCGAGCCCTGAACCGAGCCCCGTGGCCAACAGGTGAATCTCGTGCGTCCAGACCCTGGCCAGGCTCGTGTGCTTTGACCCAAGCAGCTCCCCCTTGGCAGAGGAGTCAGGATACAACCAGACACGGAATGGCCGGCTCGGCTCGGTTTGAAAAAACTCGCGCAAAGCGCGGTAGTCGGACTCATATGCCCGAAGCAAGCGCCCCTTTTCTGCATCTATCGATGCCCTGTCTTTGTGCCGGGGCATGAAATGGATGCGAAAGGGCACCTCGTATGACGAAAACGCGAGACCATTGTCTGGCACTGCCTCTGCCCAAAGGGCTTTCTGAATCGCGCCATAGCCGGACGGGACAATATCGCCCCGCCATGCCAGAAAACCATGCCATCCCATGGCTGCGACGATGCCGCACCCCGCGCAGAGCACCCGCACAACAGGTTTCACTGGCCAGGCACCTGCCCCAAGGGCCGTCACTATGAGCGCGAGTGTGCCGACCCGGTACAGGGCAAGCGCGCCCAAAATATCGAGACCCTCGTCATATATCGACCCGGCAAAAAAACCGTAAAATTGGCCAAAAGACACCATCTGAGGCCACATAAGGAGCTTTAAGCCACCTGCACCCAAATCAAAAAGCACCAAAACGGCATATATCAACACGCGAAGCCAATGCCTGGCAACAAGCCTGCCGACAAAAAACCAGGCCGCACCTGAAAGCCACACACCCGGAAGGGCCAAAACCAACAGATATGCCCAGCCTGCCCGGATATCACACAGCTCCCCAAAGGACAGCGCAGCAATGCATCCCCAAAGTCCGCCCCAAAGCCATAGCCCAAAGCCCTGAACAAGGACGCGTCCCGGTCCGGCATTGCGAGAATAGCCCGCCAAACAGGGCATCCCGACGAGCCCAATCAGTGCCAGGCAGAGCGCCATTTCATAGCTAAACGCCCGCACAAGCGGCAAAAATGCTGCCAAAGCAACCGCCAGGGCCGGCAAAGCATATCTGAACCAGGTCTTCATATCTTCCATCTACCCTTTTCTTTCTACGTGGGGGAGCCAGCTCCCCCACACCCCCTGCGATACTTCGTATCGCCTGTGGGTAAAGTGGCAGAGTGCATCATTACATCAATGTCAGGCAAAAACCTGGCATAAATGAACGCTTTTGAACGTTAGTAACTAATAGATGCCGGAAGTGTTACGTCCCTGCCGCAAGGCCGGGAGCGTGGTTGCGGGCTGCGGCATTAACACATTCTCGCCAGATGGCGCGCAGCGACAGTTTCGAAGCTTATCGAAATAGACGCTGTGCCATGGGGTGCTTGCACCTGGGCGATGGGTCATATAATATAGGGTTGGTCGGGGCTTTTTTAGCACTGTATGCAAGGGAGGCAGGCGATGGTGCAATGGACACGACGAGTATTTTTGAAAAGCGCAGGTGCACTGACGGCCATTTTCGGTGCAGGCGGGCTGACTTTGGGTGTTTTCAGAAGCCGGCGCGGAGCTGCACACTTTGACGACTGGAGGGCACTTCCCGGAATGCCCCTCAACCTCAGCCTGGATCTTGAGGACTATCGTGGCATCCACGTCGACCTGATGGCCACTTATGATGGGCAAACTCAGCGTCTGCAAACGCTCAGCGCCGACCCAAAGATGACCATTCATGCCCCGCACGTGGCCACAGCAGATGAATCGTATTTTCTCAGAGCCGTCGTGCGAGACTGGCGAGGAGAAATCTGTACCAGTGAAGCCATTGAGGTTTTGTCGCGGCCCTATTCATTCGGCATGTAGGGAGGAAGGATGCATTTGTCGAAACACATCGTGACATGGCTGGCGGCATGCTGCCTGGTGCTGCTCACATTCCAGGATGCCTTTGCCCAGGCAGAACTGACACCCGACGTCTATCGAATCAAAATCGACCATGTCGACGTGTCTAAGGCGCCCGATGTCAAGATCAGTGCGACATTTCTGGACAGGCGTTCTCTGCCTGTCTCTCCTCAAAAAGTCGACCGCGTCGAAGTCCTGGCCGATGGCGATGTTCTCCCTCTGTCGCCAAAGATCACCACATTCAAGGATGGGGATATCCCGCTTGACCTGGCGTTCATCGTGCCTATCTCAAAGCGCTTCAGCGACAAAGAGCTCAAGGAGATAAAAGATCGCTTCGCCCTCATCATCGACCAGGCGCGCGACAATGACCGTATGGCAGGGTATTTCGACGACGGCCGTGCCATTAACGTTGCGCCGCTGGGGCCGGCAAAAGATGTCGCCGAGGTGCTCAAGAAANCCCAGCCGCAAGCTTCCCCTTCCTTCCTCTACAGCAGCCTTGAGCTGGCCATGGAGGACATGATCGATCCTGCCAAGATGCGATCGCCAGCGCGGCGCGCCATCATTCTCGTCACCGATGCTTTCGACACCTACACTTTTCGTGCCGACGACGTACAGCGCGAGATCTACGAAATCTATCGCCTGGCCAATGCCAACGACATTCGCATTTACGTGGTCATGTACAAACCCTTCATTCGGCCGCTGATTCCGCTCTTCGAGGGTTTGAGCCGAAAAACCGGCGGCACATATCGCTATGCCGATTTTCCCGAACAGATATCCGACAGCATCAACTATGCCTGGGGCGAGATCTATGGCCAGCTTGAGATTCACTTCCGCCATAACGGCCTGCGCGAAGGTCAGGATGTCGTCTACAGCATTGAGGCCATGCGCGAGGGCGGGATACATGTCAAATCGGATCCGTTTCGCGAAATCCGCATTGAGCAGCTGCGCTTCAACTGGCGCCTTTTTGCCATCGTCATGGGGATCATCGCAGGTGTTCTCGTTATTGCTCTGATTGTGTTCCTCATCATTCGCCACAGGCGCAAGAAACGCGCCGAAGAGGAAGCCGCACGCGAGGAGCAAATCATCCTGGAGAAGATTGAGCGCGGGGAGGTTTGTCCCAAATGCCGCCGCACCATGATGAAAGACTGGACCGAGTGCATGTTCTGCGCCCGGGAAGCGGCAGAAGAAATTAACAAAGTCAAAGCCGAACAGCGTCAGAAGGCGCTGGAGGAAGCCGAAAAGAAAGGCATCAAGCTGGAGGGAAAGATCTGCTCAAAGTGTAACCGAACCATGATGCCGCAATGGAAAGACTGCCTGTTCTGCAAGGCGGGCATTGGTGCCGACGGCGGCGGCGGAAAACCCAAAGCAGGTGTCGCCCCCATGGGGAAAAAGGAAGAAAAGAAAGAAGCTGCGGCGCGGGCATGCCCTGTGTGCAGCCGCGAAATGAAGGCACACTGGCAAACATGCCTCTTCTGCGAAGCCGACAAATCGCAGCAGATGGCCACTGCGCCTCCCCCAAAACAAGAAGCATCCAATGTCCCGCAGGCAAAAATTTGCCCGGATTGCGGACGGGAAATGAAGGCACATTGGGACGTTTGCCTCTTCTGCGAGGCCAATGCCGCAAGACATTAGCTCAGGCCTTCTCCCAACCGGGAAGGGCATAGGGCCAGTACAACGGAGCCAGAAACCCATGAGTGATAAACACATTCTCTTCGCAGGCCGCAAGGTTCCCATTGCGACAAACGCCAACGTCGTCCTGTTCAATGGCGATAACAGTCCCAGCTTCTACCATCCAGGCAAAACACTTGGCCCAGAAAAGCAGATGCAGATGGCCATGCTGCGCCCAACCATGCAAAATTACAGCTTCCGCAGGGGCATTCAAAAGTGGCACACCCTCACCTATGAGCAGCTCTTTGGCATTACGCGCCAGGATTTGGATGATCTCGGGGAGAGCATCACGCAGATAGCGATTCACCACGACGTCACCATGAATGCCACCGACACATTCAATGTGCTCTGTACTCGCGGGCTTTCGACGCATTTTACCATCAACTACGATGGCACACTGTATCAATTTTTGGACTGCTACCACAATGCCTGGGCCACGGGCGACAACAACAATATGAGTGTCGCCATCGACATGAACAATCCTGTCTATCCTGAGGAACAATACCGCGATCCTGCCGGGAACAGGCGCGAAATCTATCAGGGAAAGATCAATGGTTCTGTCAAAACCATGCTGGGCTATACCGAAGAGCAGTACGAAACGCTGATTGCCCTGATGAAGGCGTTCATCACGCCCGTCAATATCCCCAACGAAGATCCCTGGGTTCCTCTGCCAACGCTAGCGGCAAATTGCTTCCCCCCCATTTCCGAGACGGGCGAAGTCATCAACCGTTTGCTCAAAGACCCTGAGAAGTTTAAGGGCTTTTTTGGGCACTACCACTGCTCAGGCAACAAGTGGGATCCCGGCCCGGCGTTTGACTGGATGCGCGTCCTCTCCGGCATCAAGGGCAAGCGAAACAGCTTTCCCATGCTGCTCGAATCCAGCGATTATAAAAATCTGTCGGAAGTCGGCGGAAAGCTCCTGGAGGAGCTTTTCCTGAGCTATTACCGCAATGCGGAGTTTTCCGAAGGAGGATGGTATCCGATTGGCGCCAACCAGTCCTGGCACTCCGGCATTCACCTTTCCGCACCCAGGGACAAGCAGACGCAGGTTCTCAGCATGATGGAGGGAACCATCGTCGCCGTGCGAAATGTCGAAACCGTCGATCTCGGAGATCCAAGCTTTGTCCTCATACGCCATGAACGCGAAGAAATCGGCTCAGACGGCAAACCTGAAAAAATTTACTGGTACTCGCTCTACATGCATCTGGAGCCCATGCATGATGCCACAAAGCTGCATGCCATCCCATGGATGACCGATCTCCTCGGATCAGATGCCGTGGTTCCCGACAACGTGATTTACAACATGAAGGGCGGGAAACTCTCCTACATCAAAGGTCTGCCGCGAACCGTCGACGGCACTGTCATCACCAAGAATCCCGACGAAATCCTTGAGGCTTTTTTCAGGGGAGATATCCTCCTGGTCAACCTTCCCTGCCAGGCAGGCACCCCTATCGGCTATGTCGGCCGATTCGGCACTTCCAAAGGCGACCTTGAAAGGCAGGTGCACATCGAAGTCTTCAGCGAGGACAACATCTTCCAGAGAGAAAATGCCGGCTGGAACATCGTCGAGGGCGACACATCGGAGTTTTCCCTGGTGCGCGTCAAGCGCATCCTCAAGCCCATCCAGGAGCACAATGCCAACCAGACGGGCAGAGTATCTGCATTCCTCAAATCCTCCGAGATCCAGTCCTTCTTTATGGCCGGCTCTACCGACCCGCTCGCGGCGCGACGCGACGCCTTCCGAAGAATGATCTGCTTCCATAGAAGCGAGTGGTCACCCCTCATGAACTGGACCAGAACCGCCATCCAGACGGTGGGCTGGCAATGGGAATCGGAAACGGCCTTTGGCGAGTGGCTTTTGCTCTGGCTCCCCTTCCAGTGGCTGACGAAAGAAGTTACCTCGGCGCTCGATTTGCCGGCCAAGCACTTCTTTTTTACCTTCCACCCGATTTATCTCCTGCAGCAGCTCAACATGACCTATGCCGGCGACATTGCCCAAACCGCCGAAGAGGCCAGCGACAGTGAGCTCGAAAACAATGCCAGCGAGATGGCCGCTCGCGTTGCAGAATTGACCGCACTCAAGCACAAATTCCAAAACAAGGAAGCGACACCGCAGGAGATCGAGCGTATTAAAGAACTTTACCAGTTCATGGACGATCATCTCGATGACAAGAGGGCAGACATTGGGGCCGATACGCGTTATGATTATCATCAAAGCAAAGCTTTTGACGACTGGGCACCTGGCGAGTGGCGTCCGCCCACCGGCAAATCATTCGAAAGCTTCTAACCCCATTCGCTACCATCACAAGGACACTGTTTATGGCCGACAACACACGTATCGCCCGCATGAAGCAAAAAGCATGGTCCATGCTTGATGCCAATCAGCCTCAGGAAGCTCTGGCCGCTTTCAGGGAGTGTGTCGAACTGGAACCCGCCCAGCTCAGTCACAAGCTTGAGTTGGGTGTCGCGCTTTATCAACTCAGGCACCTGGACGAAAGCCTGGCCATCTTTGATGAGCTCCTGGCCCTCGACCCAAACTTCATCCTTGCACTCAACAACAAAGCACGCATCCTCATTGATCGCGGCGAGGACAAGGAAGCCCTGGGGCTGTACCGGCGAATCCTCAATATCGACCCGCACCATATCCGAACCTGGATCAAATCCGCACAGCTCATGGCCAAACTCGAACGCTATGACAAGGCCGACGGATGCATCCAGGAAGGGCTCGCCATCAGCCCCAATGACCACGAACTGTGGCGCGAACGCGCCATCATTGCGCGTCAGGCCAAAAACCTCGAACTCGCCCTCTCGTATATCCAAACCTCCCTCTCGCACAAATCAGCAGAGTTCGACACGAGACGCGAACATGCCAATATCCTGGCAGCCATGCGAAAATTCGACCTGGCCATTGAGGCCTATCAATCCGCACTGCGGCAAAAACCGGATGACATCGAGATAAAAATCTCTCTGGCATACACTTACCTGGCCGACAACAAGCCCAAGGATGCGCTCGACGCCTTTGAGGCTGTTTTTAAGACCGAAAAAAACAACGTCAAAGTATGGGAAGGACGCGGCCTGGCTTTCATTGCCATGGGCGATATCCCGCGCGGACTCGTCAACCGCGGTACAGCCGCCATGATTGACAACCGCCTCGACGACGCCCTGGCGCTCTTTGATGAAGCCATCGCCACCAACGCCAACTACCCCGAAGCATGGTCGAACAGTGGCGTCCTGCTTGAGAAGCAGCACAAATATGCCGAAGCTGCACAGGCCTACAGGCGAGCGCTCGAACTGGATCCCGCCGCCGTCATCTGTATGCACAACCTCGGGCTGCTTTATGTCTATCACCTGGACAAGCGCGACGAAGGCCTTCGCTGGCTCAAAAACACACTCAAATACGACCCACAGCGCTGGTTTAAGCTTCCGTCAGAACTTCGCAGTGCCGTGGATGCCGTAAAGTTTTTCTGAGGGGGCAGCCGCCCCCTGCGCCGCTATGCTCGCCCTGGCGCGTGCCATCATAAAAGGCGCAGCGTATCTGCTTGCAGATAGCCGCGCCCGGCCGCGTATTGCCCGTGCGGGCAATAGCGGGCGATCCAAAACAGCTGTCCCCAACCTGGCGCGCATACGCGTCTACCCCCTCTGCGGGGCCTCAATCGCCGGCCCCGCAACGCCCCGCTCAGAATGGG
>WQTY01000072.1 GCA_009786045.1 Pseudomonadota bacterium
CCCAAAGGGCCTTCAATACGCCGCGCCTCGCTTGTGAAGGACAGAAGGGCAGGCACGGGAGCCTGCCCCTGCGAACGCCGCCCCTCTAATCCTCGGCTTTGATCGACTTGGCAGAACACGATTGACACTTGATGACAGTCCGGTACTTACGAAAAAACATAAAAGGAATGGCTATGCCTGCGATCGGAACAAGAACGAGCGCGTTTAGCGTGTAGGGAAGAAACGTTGCCAACATAAAAAAACTGACGATAATGAGCCACAATATAATCTTTCCGACATGCGTCATTTTTTTCCGGCTCGTAACCTTAGTTTTCGTTGAGCCACATCTGCAGCATGCTGCAGGTGTTCCTACAGACACAACAAGTGCATTTTTTTCCTCACCCAAGGGGGGCGAAATACTTCCCAGCGCTTTCATGCACCGCTCACGCTCTGCACGATAGGTTTCATCCTCTGGCGCAATTTCTAAAATTTTATCGCACAGTTCAACGCGGCCGCGGTATGCATCCAAAGGGGTCGCATCCAGCTGAATGATATAAGCTTCTATGCCAGCGAATCTTTCCGCCAGGTCTGCCAAAATCATAAAAGCCCTGTTGCCCGACCCAACCTCGCGATACATCCTGACGATTTTATTGGCTTCGACATATTGTCTGGACTTAAGCGCTTCCTGAAGAGAAGAAATAATATAGTCACGATCCCTGGCAAATTCGTCTGCCAATGCGGATTGCTTAAAAGCATGGTCAAGGCCCGCTGTACCACCCCCAAACCCGACCTCTTCTTCTTTTTCCCTTTTCATTCTGCTTTCGCTCATAAAACTCAACCCAACTCTAACAGATAACGGCGTATCCACGCCTCAATAAACGCTTCTTTTGCACTATAATACTTCTGTCAACAAAGACAAATAATATCCAGCGCCTTCCGACAAAACTATGTGACTGTCATGCCAACTTGGATAAGTTTGTTGTAAGGAGGGAAATTTGAATGTGTCGCCACATAACATGAGAACGCTCTCGCACCCAGGTGACGCATCTTTTCAGAACTCGAAAGTTCTTGGCGTCACCGCAAATATCCTCGATAAAATTCCTCCCCTAACCTATACAAAGGGGCGTTTTTCACGTCTGCTGAAAAGATATCTTCGGCATAAACTCAACCCTGTTCCCCCGAGTTCCTCATGCAGCTTGCCCTCACCAACCGCTTTCCCATACTTACAGCGATTGCGATTGCCGCAATCTGCCTCTCATCGGTTTCATGCAAAAAAGCCCCATCGCCAGAGACTGCCCCGTCAGAGACGGTCGCAACGAACGACGTGGCGCTGGATAACGCCCAAAACGCGGACACACCGAATGAGGCGCTGTCTGAGGACAACGTGGCGCCAGAGGATATCCCGGATGCTGACACACCGAATGAGGATCTGTCTGAAGACAGCGTGGCCGCAGAAGATATCCCGGATGAGGATACACCGAGTGAGGATCTGTCTGAAAACAATGCCCCGGAAGACACCGACAACGAACAAGACTCTAAAGTAATCGCCACACCCGACAGCCCATGTGCTTCAAAACAGTTGATGAAGGTAAGTCAGCGCTCGGGCAACACCACCCAATACGGCATCATTGATGCGGATGGCAACGTCGTGGTGCCAGCAAAGTACAACGCCATAAAGAGTCCCATCTGTCTCGACACCGGCGTCTTCCTCTTCATTGACGATATCAGTGAATGCGATAATGACGAAGATTTCTGCGACAAAATCGAAATGATTCGTTCGTATCCAAAAACCTCATTAAAGCTTGTTGGTATTAAGGCCCAAAGCATTGATTTCAGTGCACCTGAAGACGGTTTTTTCAAGGTGTATTATAACAATTGCGGGGAAGGTGAGTGCAATCAGGTTGTCCTGAACACCAGGGGTGAGGTCGTGATGGATGCAGCTCTGCATAAAGAGGGGCGATTCGTCGAGATAGATATTGAGGACTGTGATGGCGAACCCTGTGCAGTGGTCAGAGCCCGCTGCCGCTGTTGTGGCCCTGGGGGCTATGAATCCATGGATAACTGCGGGCTCTACTCGCTGCTAACGGGCAAACGCCTGAATCAGACTAAGTTAGAGGCCTGTCTCACAAAACAAGCTGGGGTATTTCCCGTCAAAGTTGCCAAAAAGGGCTGGGGATTTATGGATCCACGGGGCAAGATGCTGGTACCTGCACAATTCAAAGATATCGGTACATTTGGAGAGGGACGCTTTCCCATTCAGCGCAACGGTTTGTGGGCTTATGTCGATAAAGATGGCAAAGAAGAGATCTCGCCGCGCTTCGATTGGGCTGGGCCGTTTGCACAGGGACGGGCTATGGTTAAACTTAATATCGACCAGGCCAGGGAACTATGTGGCGATTCTGGCAAAACGCCTCAGACCGGCAATAAAAACGTTCTGGCAGCATGCAAAGAAGGATTTGCCCCCTGGGAGCGCGCGCTAAAAGAAAACGAGCGCGAGCGGCGTGAGAGTCCTTGGGCGTATAAGCCATTTGAGGAATTTGGCTGGGCTTATATTGACGCACAAGGGCAGGTCATCAGCCGATTTGACTATACCAATTTCAACTGGGATGGCTATGAGTACGTGGCAACCAGTTTCATCAACGGGCTTGCCCGCGTCGAACGAGGTGGTTTGTATGGCTATATCGACATCAACGGACACGAGGTGATTGCGCCTCAGTTCGTAAGGGCCGAAGACTTTTCCAATAATCGGGCCCTCGTAGAGCTCACGTTTGCGCAGGTTAAGGCGCTTTGCGGCCATTCGGAACCATCTTCTCCCTCCAAAAACAAAAATGTTCTGAAGGCATGCGAAAATCTTAACCTCAACAATGCGAAAACTTTTTCTGCCTATATTAACACGAAGGGTGAGGTTATCAGCTTGGAATAATTCTTGTGCCACACAAAGGGTTCCGTCATCTGGCCAAAGGGCGCGTGCAAAACGCATGAGGCTGCGGCGAATGGATGTCCGGCAAAGATGCGAAAAATATATAAAAGCAGCGCGTATTGCCGCAAGCGGCAATAGCGCTGCGCGTGGCCGTATCGACACCGTCGATAGGCCACGCCAGTTCAGTACGCAGGAAATGATTTAGAACCAACACCTTTGGTGAAAATGTTTTATTTTTGATGGACATCGCTCAAAACTGGCGTACCCATACGCCAGCCTCACCCAAATTGGTGTAACAGTACACCAGACACCATGCCATGATAGCCATGACAGGGTGCACGGCACCATCCAAGGATACCCAGCATCCGCAGCAGGGACAGGACAATCCGTCTGCCATGCCTTTACCATTCATAAGCGGCACACTTCTGGCAAAACGCGGCAGCATTAAACCCTGGCCAATATCTCGCTGGTTTTTGGGTTTGCTGTATCTGGTTATCGTTCACATTGCTTCCAGGAGTTTTTTTACATGATCCGCATTCTCCTAAACCATCGCACAGCGCACATCATACTGTCACTCCTGTTCTCCACAATTCTCTCTCTGGGTATGCCGAAAACCCTCCTGGCCGATGACAATAAAGGTACCATAGATGAAGAGGCTGTTCTCTACAATGAGGAAGGCAATACCAACGAATTCCAGTCCTACCGTGAGTGGAAATATGGCAATGACTCCCAAACCAAAGACACTCGTACAAAGGGGAATGAAGTGTTTATCAGCGTCGGATACAACGCCGCATGGAGGCTATGGACCACGGCACACGGCACAAATTTCGACATCAGTTTTGGCCACCGCTGGGACTCGTTCGCACTCCTCGGCGAATTTTCTCTGGACTTATACGCCATCGAAAAAGATTCAGTTGGCTGGCCATATGATGAGAAGAAATCCGTTATTATGCCAGTGTTTTCGCTCTTAGCGCTGCTCAGGTTTTACATCAATGCTGACAATTGGGATTTTTGGTTCCAACTGGGTCTGGGCATCGCACTCGCACCCAAGGCTTTTTTCGACTCGCCTATTCTTCCTGCCGGCAAAGTGGGTATTGGCCTGACATGTCGCATCACCGATAGGCTCGGCATCGGCGCAGGCATCAATGTTGGTTTCCCAGCAACAATCGAGGCTTCACTGCACTTTCGGACGAGCTTTTAAGGACTTTGCGAAAAACCTTCAAAGGGGGAACTGGTGCCCCCGGAGCTTCATCCATCGATTCCGGCGATGACGCACATCGGCAGAAGCCATGGATAAAACATCGAAGAGTGCCCGAGGCTTACCGGTGACGATATCGTCAATACGGCAGTTCCGAATCGGGCATCTCTGTCGATCGAGGTCTTCAGTCGAGTTTATTGTCGAGGAAAGAAGCGTAAGCAGGAATTTCCATCAGACCTGTGCCAGATATACCGATAAGGAACGTCTTGGCCTGACCCTCGGCATCCGCTTGTTTAATTCGCTCAATCACACCTGCGATCGCATGGCTGGACTCGGGCGCCGGGATGATACCCTCACAGCGGGCAAACAAAACGGCATCCGCAAACGTGCGAGACTGAGGCAGGGCAATCGCATTGATCAATCCCTGGTGGAGTGCTTCGGAGATGATGGGGCTCGCGCCATGGAACCGCAAACCGCCCGCATGGATAGGACTCGGGAGGAAGTGATTGCCAAGCGTGTACATCTTGATTTTCGGCAAAATCTCCGCCGTATCAGGAAAATCATAGCGATACTCGCCTTCGGTAAGCGTCGGGCAGCTGGAAGGTTCCACGGCCGTAATCCGAATGTCCTTGCCGCCGTGCCGCTCCGTCATGAAGGGCGCGATAAGACCGCCAAAGTTCGAACCGCCGCCATGGCAGCCAATGACCTCATCCGGATCCACACCCAGCTGTGCCAGCTGATGCTGTGCTTCCAGTCCGATGATCGACTGGTGCAGGAGAACGTGATTCAGCACAGAACCCAGCACATAGTAGGTGTCCTTGTGCGTCTTGGCATACTCGACAGCTTCGCTGATGGCAAGGCCGAGGCTTCCCGGATTATTTGGATCTTCTGCCAGCACATCCCGGCCTGCTTGCGTAAAATCAGATGGGGAGGGATGAATCTCACTGCCATACAGTTCGATCGCTGTACGCCGCACTGGCTTGCTCTCGTAAGAACACTTCACCATGAAGACAATCAGGGGAAGATCGAAATAGTGTGCTGCAAAGGCAAGGGCCGTTCCCCACTGCCCGCCGCCGGTCTCGGTCGTAAGAAGTTTGGCACCGTCGCGTTTGGCATAGTAAGCCTGCGGCAGGGCGGAATTTATCTTGTGCGATCCAAGCGGCGTCGCGCCTTCGTACTTGTAATATACTCGGCACTTCGTCCCAAGCGCCTTTTCAAACCGCGTGGCACGCAGTAGCGGCGTCGGACGATACTTGGCATAAACCTCCAGCACAGCCTCGGGAACGTCGACCAGCACCTGATCCGACACCTCCTGTCCCAGAAGGCTGGGCGCCATGAAATTTAAAAAGTCCGGACCGATGGGCGTGCCTGTCGCCGGATCGATGGGGGGATGCAACTTCAGCCCAATGTCGTTGTGCGCATAATAATACTGCGCCGGAACGCCACCGGGTGTAAACTTTACCTTGTCTACCACTCGCATGGTTTTCTCCTTGTCGGAAACGGCAATCACCGGGTTTCGGAACATCCGACAACCACGTTCATCGCCCTGCTGCCCCAGGCACCTGCCTGAGAACCCTGTTTCTTCCCACAATTACCGTGACAATGTAAACAAATAACGTTCGCCCCATGCTATCTGCGTGTCTGAGGCCTTTTCTGCAGACCACCCATGCCGTCATGTTGGTGATTTTGTGCCTTTGAAGATACAAGCGGCAGTTGCACATCTGCACAAGTTTTTGTAAGAATAGGGTGAAGGCCGGCTATTGTCCGTATATTGGAGGTCGTGGTGAGCGTCATCTGTTCGCGTTGTGGCATGCCCGTTCGTGAGGGTTTTAAATTTTGCAATGTCTGCGGCACAAACGTCAGCGGCGAAGTGTCCGCGATTAAAAACGCAGAGGAAGCTGTCCCCTATACAAAGCTTGCGGGCCTTGAAGGCAGTGTCGTGCGTGCCATGACGGGCACAGCCGCAGGCCAGTTCCGGGCCGTCTATCCCGAGTGCACCTTCGGACGCCTCGAAGGCGATTACCACGACGCCGGGGACACGACGCTCTCAATGCAGCACGCACAAATACGCTGCACCGATGACAGCATCGTCATCAATGATCTCGGTTCGCTTAACGGCGTCTTTCTTCGCATCCGCGACAAGGTTATCCTGCGCAATGGCGACATCATCCGTGCTGGCAACCACTACTTCCTGTACGACCATTACGAAAATGCCCCCTTCAGAGAAGAGTTCAACACCGAGTTCTACGCTACGCCCAACCGCGGCGAACGCTTCCGGCTCGTCGAAGTTCTTCGCCATGGCCTGCGAGGCAGGGCATGCACTGCACCCGATGGCGGGATCATCGTCGGAAGAAGCGAAGGCGATTTTCTCTTCCCTCACGACGACACGATGAACGCCAAACACTTTTCGATTCGATGGACACAACGCGGCGGCATTCTCCTCGACCATCGCTCCACCAATGGCACATTCGTACAAATCCACGAACCAACCATACTTGAACACAGCGATCAGTTCTTCGTCGGCCAGACACTCTTCCACCTCCTCTGATGCCCAAATGCGTCAAAGCCTTATTAGACTGAGGATTCTTATGAAACGCCACCCATTCGCGCTGGTTTTCACGCTGGCAGCAGCCCTCCTTTGCAACGCCTGCGAGGGCCTCTTCGGCTCAACCTGCGAAAACGATACACCCATGATCCGGGTCTCAGCCCAAAATACGCTGGACCACGACTTTGAGATCGATGTCTTCGAGGCTTCCCGAACCAACGCCTCCGAGGACAGCATGGGGCTGGGCATCACCACAGCCTGCAGCTATCGTTCAGTCCTTCCCTGGGGCAATGTGACTTACCAGGATGCACTCAATGCCTGCCTGGATGCAGGGAAACGCCTCTGCACCCGCGCCGAATGGCAAGCCGCCTGCGGCAACAGCACTTTCCAGAGCGGCACATGCAACGACAGCGGCATTGAATCCCTGCCCGCCGGCCAAAAATCCGGCTGCCGTACAAGTGTGGGCGCATACGACATGGTCGGTAACCTGCGAGAATGGGTCGAAGAAGGCGTACTCATGGGCGGCTCTTATAACGACAATACGCCAAGCTGCAGCTCTGCCCTCTCGGTCGGCGATGCCTTCACCTATCGGCCAACAGCCAGCGACGGCTTCAGATGCTGCCGCGACGTTGATATCTAAACGCTTTCACTTCAATCTTTTTTCAGGCATGCCATGGACGGCTCACCCAACAAAAAAAACTCATTTCGCGAGACGCTCGCCGTCTACGCACAGTGGCCCATCGCTTCCGTTTTTCTTCTCGGACTGGCCAGCGGTTTTCCGCTCCTGCTGGTAGGATCAACGCTGGCCGCAAGGCTTAGCGAATCAGGCGTCAACATTAAGACCATCGGCATTTTTGCGCTCGTGGGTCTGCCCTATACACTAAAGTTTCTTTGGGCACCGCTCGTCGATGCCCTGCGGCTACCTTTTGCACGCTCCCACCTGGCACACAGAAAAGCCTGGGCAATACTCTCTCAGATCATGCTCAGCCTGTGCCTTGGCCTTATGGCCATCTTCCATCCAGAACAAAATACGGCCATTCTGGGTTTTCTGGCCCTGTCGGTTGCCTTCTTTTCATCCCTGCAGGACATCGTCATTGACGCACTCCGCGTCGAAATGCTTCCAAGGAATGCCCAGGGTGCCGCCGCCGCCACCAGCATCGCCGGCTACCGCGTAGGCATGTTATTGGCTGGGGCGGGAGCTTTTGTTCTGGCCTCACACCTGCCGTGGTCACACGTCTATGCCATCGCCGCAGGCTTTATGCTGCTGTGCATCGGCGCAACGCTCTCGGTCAGGCGCCTGCAAAATGACGAGCTCGCCCAGGCCCCCACCCAGGACGACTCACCCAACAAAAATAAAACCTACCAAGACTGGTTTCGACAGGCCGTCATCGCCCCCATCGCCGACTTCATGACGCGGCCTTCGGCCATTTGGATCCTCCTCTTCATCGCCCTCTTCAAACTGGGTGATGCCATGGCAGGCACGCTCGCCACGCCTTTCTATCTCGACACCGGATTCACCAAAGAAGAAATCGCAGCCGTCTCAAAGGTCTTTGGACTCATCGCCATCCTCGTCGGCACCTTCCTCGGAGGACTCGTTGTCAAAGCCATGCCCATATTCCGGGCCCTGTTCCTGTGCGGCACCCTCCAGCTCCTCTCCAACTTTGCCTTCGTCTTCCTGGCCATCATCGGAAACAGCATCCCCGCACTCACCACAGCCATCGCCATCGAAAACATCGCAGGGGGCATGGGCACAGCCGCATTCGTCGCCTTCATGGCCGGCCTTTGCAACGTCCGCTTCACAGCCACGCAATACGCCCTCCTCTCCGCGCTCTCCAGCGTAGGCAGAACAGTCATCGCCTCCAGCGCAGGGGTCATCGTCGCAGCCCTCGGCTGGCCCCTCTTCTTTGCGGTAACCGCCCTGTTCGGACTCCCCGGCCTCATCATCCTGGCCAAACTCCGCCATCGTCTTTAGGCAGGCGAACATAGTTCGCCCCTGCATCATTACGGCGGCACACGTTGCGGCGCGCCCCTGCAGTGAATTGT
>WQTY01000073.1 GCA_009786045.1 Pseudomonadota bacterium
GGGGGGGGAGTGACAGCATGGGGGTCGGGCCAGGCCTCAAGATAGAGGGTGATGTCTCGTGCATTGACGGGCTGGAGGCTGTTGCACGAATGGCGCGGGGCACATGCAAAGATGGATTGAGCGCCAACCAGGTTCTCGTCGTAGAACGACACGAGCCCATCGTTGTCTGTGTGGCCGATGCGCATTGAGTCGTCGCTGCCGATATAAACCACGGCACCGTCGATGGGTTTTGCCGAGCTGGCCTGCAGCACCGTGACGTTGAGGCGCTTGTCGATGGGGCCGCCAGAGGCTCCGGACTGGATGCTGTTGGGCACGTAAACCGTCAGGTCGGGGCAGGCAATGGTATCTCCGCCGGACAGCGTAAGATGCACCGGATAAGACCCCGCTTCCATGCGAGGGGCGATGAAGGTGGCGTAGTTGGGGGCTTCGGCATCAAGGCTCCCGATGGATGTTTCTCCAATGCTGACGCCCATTCCAGAAGCAAATCCTGACCCGCGAATCGTCATCGTGATGCCGCCGATGGTGGGGATTTGGTCTGGCGCGAGCGCGAGGCATGCGGTTTCGTCATCGTAGCGGTAAGAGAGGGTAGCTGGGGCCTTGAGCCCATCCTGAACGAGGTGAATGGCGGCTGTGCCGCTTCCTGGGGGCGTGGTGACCGTGGCCCGTGTTGCCGAATGGACCTGAACGCCCGGCGCTTCGAAGACATCGAAGAAGACGCGCAGGGATGGCAAAAAACCTTCTCCGGTCAGCGTGACTTCGGTCTGGCCGGTGGCAGGCCCATGAGATGGCGTCAGCTCAAAGCCAGTGGGCATCGTTGTGTAGCGATAGGCGTTGGGCAGGGCAGAGAGGCCGTCGGCCGATTGGAGGGTGAGATCGACTTGCTGAGGGGCGGTCACGGCGGGCGCCATGACGCGCCAGAGCGAGGATTGGCGATCCAACACCGTCGCCTGGAGGGCGCCAAAATGAACAGACTCGCCTGAGGACGGCAGGCGATGCCCAACGATATCGACAGCCTGTGAGGTGAGCGGGCCGATACTTGGGGTGACAGCCAGTACCTGCGTGGTGCCGCTGTCGACGTAGTAATGGATGGCGTCCGGCACTCTGACCTGGCGATAGGCGTCCAGCAGGACAAGGTCATACTGACCTTCGGGCAGAGGGGGGGCGGACATCGTGATCAACGATTCGCTTTTTGACAGGATCTGAGCAGGCGAAGTGCCTGCGAAGGCAGCGAGTGTTTCGCCATTGAGGCCACTGCCTCGGATCGTCAAATGGAGCGAGGTGCCGGCTTCGATGGCGCGGGGAAAGATCGTCTCTATCGCCATGGGGGGCAGGAGCTGCATGGCAGAGGTGACTTCCAGATGGTCTATCGTCGAAGCGATGAGGAGATCTACCGCTCCAGGGGGGAGGGCAGGAAGATAGCCTTCGATACGCCTGCCGTCGGCGCTGAGATTTGCATCAACCAGCCGGCGCACGGTTTCTCCAACCCTTGCGTAGACGCTCGTTTTGGCATCAAGGCCGCTGGCCGTGATTTCAACCCATGTGACCGTGTCAGCCACGGCGACAGCGGGTGTGACAGAGGTTACTTCGATGGCCTCGACATAGCAGAATCCGTCCTTGAGCGTCGCTTCGTCTGTTCCGCGAGTTAACGTGATATCGATACATCTTGCCCTGGAAGCGGGTACAACGCTGCGAAGTATTGTGCCCGAAACGTACGTTTGGCGAGGTGGGTGAAGGGGGCCAAATTGAACTTGGGTCTCTGATGTGAAGCCAGTACCTCGAAGCCGCACTTCATAACCGCCGTGCGTGGTACCCGAGCTGGGCGTCAGGCTTTCGAGTGTCAGGGGCAATAGTGCCTGTTCTTCTTCGTTGCCTTTCTCCTCACCTCCCTCCAGTCCGGTAGAACCGCCCGGTTTTGTCGGATTGCCGTCGCCGGGATCGTTGGGATCGATCGGCTCCTGCGGGTCATCGGGATCCGGTTCGGGGACATATACAATTTTGATGAAATCGTTGATGTCGATGCATCCCGTTGCCCCTGCACACGCCAATGCCCCACACAGAAGCCACACCCCACCCCAGAGGTGCCAGGATTTTGTCTTTCGATCTTGCCTCAAAGCCATGCCCTCCCTATGAATCGGAACATTGCCGGTGAATCATAGCGAGTTCTATACCATAATTGAAAGCCAATTTCATCGTCTCAAGTTGTCGTCGCATCAGGGGTGCGGTTACTGCGAAGAGATTTTCGTTGACACGCCCCATGAACTCGGGCATAAGCCGCACGTCAGGGGCGCTGGTATTAAATGGCCGCACCCCGATACCTGGCTACGTGGCTCAGTTGGTTAGAGCAGTCGGCTCATACCCGTCAGGTCAGTGGTTCGAGTCCACTCGTAGCCATTCAGAAAGAGGCGGCTTCGGCTTAGAAGACCGCCTTTTTTTGTTTCAGTACAACCTTCGCAAAGGAGAGCGTGGGTGACGTGCATTAGGCTAAGCTTAGCTGGATTGTTAACCTTGGTCTTGGCTTGTGTCGCATTGCCCGGAGTGACTTATGCTCAATCTTTGGGGCTTGGTTTTGGATTGAGCCTCCCCATGATGGATTACTTTACCCACGATGTGGGTCGCGAGTATCGAGTCACCCCTGCGTTAGACTCAGGTTACTTTCCCGTTTTAAGAACGCTCGAAAATGCGCCCGGTGGGATTGTTTTTCACGTCGATTTTTTGATTCCGGTTGAGGATTTTGGCATCATTGATGCGGTCGAGCTGCGCTTTGATGCTTCGCGCATGGGCTGGCGCAGATCTCGCGTCACGCATGTGGCCTGTACACCCGTCGACGTGGCCAATGGTCCATTCGATGATGCCATCGTGCGCTACTATCCCCTGAGGAGCGTCGATTCTTCCTGCCTGGATGTGGCAGCCTATTCGGCGATGAGGGATATTTCCGGGGATGGCTTATCGAGCCTCTGGTTTTTTCATTTCTCAGGGGGAGGGCGATACCATCTCTGGGCCAATCATGACTGGCAGATTTATGTGGGGGCGCACCTTGGCGTGACACTTGCCACGACCATGGATTCAGACACGTGGTGGGGGGGGCACATCGCTGCACTCTTTGGGGTAGCCTATCGGCTGAGTCCACTCGTCTGGGTTGCCCTGGATGCCAAGATCCTCTTCATGGTGACGCAGGCACCAGAGCATTACCAGGATCGGCTCAATCACGTGCATCAAACCGGCGGCAACATCTTCACGACTTTTGTTCAACCTAATGCCTATGCAGACTTTCAGCTCTCCATCCGCTTTGACTTCAATGCCTTCTGATGGCATCTCTTACATCTCTCCAGATGCAGAATATCCGGGCGGTTTGTAAGCTTTTTCCTTCCACATGCACACGGCCATGACGACATCTTCCGTATTGACCATAGGCAATTTTGACGGCATCCACATCGGGCATCGGCATCTCATCGAAACGACCATCGCGCTGGCCCGTGCCAGTGGTGCAGAGGCCATTCTTCTGACTTTTTCGCCGCACCCTCGCCAATTTATCGCACCGTGCCGCCATTTTTTCATCGTTCCCGAGACAGAAAAGCATCACATTCTCGGAAATCTCGGCCTGGATGCGGTTATTTATCTCGATTTTGCTGTCATGAAGAGCCTCTCTCCCGGGGATTTTCTGACAAAAGCCATTCTCCCGCTCAGCCCATGCGCGATCGTTCTCGGTGAAAACTACATCTTTGGGCACAACCGTTCCGGCGATATTTCGACGCTTCGATCGCTTTGTTTGCCCTATGGCATCTCTGTCCATTCGCTGTCGATGCAACCCTGGGGGGGAGGGGCGGTGAGTTCCACGCGAATACGTCAGGCCATTCTGCAGGGGGATATGGCATCTGCAGCGGCCATGCTGGGACGTCCCTACACCATGCGCGGCATTGTCGAGAGGGGGGCTGGCCGCGGCCACACGCTTGGGTTTGCAACCGCCAATATTCGTGCCTCGGATCAGGTTTTGCCCCCCCTCGGTGTTTATGCCACGTATGCGCGCGTTGGGGAGACAGCAACAAGGCTTCCGGCCGTGACTGCCGTCACGCGCACGCCGACATTTCAGGCGGTGGATGCCGTTGTTGAGACGCATATTCTCGACTACGATCAAAGCATTTATGGTCAGACGATTTCAGTCGAGTTCATCTCGAAACTCCGCGACGAAACGACATTTTCGAGCAAAGATGCCCTCATCGAACAGATACGCACCGACTGCTGCCTGGCACGGGCAGTGCTGAGCGGTTAGGACATTTCGACGCCGCGACCCTGCCGTCAGTGATAAGGCGAGTGCGATAGCGGCGAAGGGGACTTGGCCCCCTCTCAATGGCCTTAGCGCACTTTGGGCAGGGCAGCCACGATGCTCTGGATGAGTTCTCGGGCAGTGGCGCCGGCGCGTGCCGTCAGGCGAATGCGGTGCGCCAGCGTGGCATCGGCCAGTGCTGTGATGTCGTCGGGAAGGACAAATGCCCGGCCGCGGAAAAGCGCCCGTGCGGCAGCTGCGCGTTTGAGATCCAGCAGGGCTCGCGTGGAAGCGCCCTGCATAATTCTAGCATCCAGGCGTGTGGCATGAATGAGGGCCAGGAGCAATTCGATAACGTCGTCCGACAGAAAGATTTCGTCGACCATTTCTGAGAGGTGCACCAGGGTTTCGGGAGAGAAAACGGGTGACACGTTGGGTGCTTGCTGTTTTTGGCGCAGTATTGCCCGCTCTGCCTCCTGCGTGGGATAACCCATGGTGATCCGGAACAGGAAACGATCGAGCTGGCTGTCTGGAAGGGGAAATGTGCCCGAAAAATCGACCGGATTTTGCGTCGCAATCACCATAAAGGGCGTTGGGAGGGGACGCGTGATGCCGTCGATGCTCACCTGACGTTCGAACATGGCCTCAAGCAGTGCGCTCTGAGCGCGCGGTTCGGCGCGGTTGATTTCGTCTGCGAGGAGAATGTTCGTAAATATCGGACCCTCGTGAAAGACGAATGTTTCCTGTTTCGGATCGTAAATGCTGACTCCAAGGATGTCACTGGGCAGGATGTCAGAGGTAAACTGGATGCGGCGGTGCGGCAGGCCCAGGCAGTTTGCGAAGAGGCTGGCGAGCGTTGTTTTGCCGACACCGGGCACATCCTCAATGAGCAGATGGCCCCCTGCCAGGAAGCACAAAACGGCCATTTCAATGGCGTCCGGCTGTCCCTGCAACACTTGCGCGACCGCTTCTATGAGCGCTTTGAACTTGTCTGCGGCCGCCTCGATCCGGGTGTCGCCGTGCCTGTTCGCCATGGTGTGATTTCACCTTGAGATGGGTTATTGCTGCCAGGAGTAGCGTGCATCGATCTTCAGGAGGCTGTCCAGATTCTTGGCAGCCGTTGGGTGGCGGGCCTCAAGCTGCATAAGCTGACCGATGAACCTGTCCAGGACAGGTGTGAGCTTCCGCTGGGCGGTTTCCCGATACAGCTCTGCCTCGTCGACCTTCATGCGGCCGAGTCTGGTCTCGAAAGCCTTGGAGGCAGCCCGCATGGCTTTGTCATTGGCCTTAATGTAGGCATCGAATTTGGTCAGGAGAGCGTCAGGTGCATCCATATTTTCGGTCAGGATATTGCTCATGGCGAGAAAATGCTGCACGATCCTGTCGATGGGATCATCTGAAGGCGCGATCACTGCCTCGGCAACGTCATTGCCGGCGGGCTCTCTGGGTTCGTCCTGGGCCAGCGCCCACTGCGAGGAGGCGAGCAGCAGAAACAGACACCATACAAATCGTAGCATCCGGGTTGTTGTCATATCTGGGTTCCTTCTGTGGCGGATGGCATGCGTTTCGAAACGTCGAAGACAAATCCTCAATGGTCCTGCAGGTGAGGCGGCAAAGGCACACCCTCCGGCAGATCCTGCAAGGGCAGATCCTGCGAGATCAGGGGCCTGTGAAACCGTCTGTACTCTTCTTCCGTCAGTGGGGGCAAGCCTTTTTCGGCGCGCAGTGCGTTCGTCAGCGGCCGAGGAAGATTATCATTCATTAACATGCCAAGTTCCCGGCACTCGGCAATCGTCGCTTCTGTAAGCTGTTCCAGGCCAATGTCCGAATTGTCCCGCTTGGCATAGAACGCTGCCTTCAAAACGGCCTGCTTGATGTGGCCGCCGCTTATTTCGAAATGCTCACCGAGAAGTCCGTAGGGGATATGCTCGCGTACGGGCGCACTCTTCGGAATAAGGGAGTCAAAGAGCCGGCCCCGCGTCTGTGCATCGGGCATGGGGAAGTAGATCCGATAGCGGATGCGCCGCTTGAAGGCATCGTCGAGGTTGGCTTCGACGTTTGTCGTCAACACCGTCACCCCCTCGAAGTTCTCCATGCGCTGCAAAAGGTAGGCTACCTCAAGGTTGGCATAGCGATCGTTCGTCGACTTGACCGATGTGCGCTTGGCAAAGAGTGCGTCCGCTTCATCGAAGAGCAGCATTACCCGGCCTCGCTCTGCTTCGTCAAAGACGCGGGCCAGGTTTTTCTCCGTCTCTCCGACGTACCGGTTCATGATCCGCGACAGGTCAATCCGGAAAAGATCCAGGCCAAGGTAATTGGCGATAATGCTCGCTGCCATGGTTTTACCTGTCCCGGGCGGACCATAAAACAGGACACTCAGCCCGCGCCCATACGGGAAACGCTCGCCAAAGCCCCAGTCCGAATAGATGGTGTCGTGGGCATCGGCATACAGCAGCACCTCGTCGAACTTGATCCGTTCGGAGTCCGGCAAAATGAGCTGGTCAGGACGAAAGGTTGAGGGCGGCACCAGGTCGGCCAGATCGCTGAGCTTGTGGGCAAAGTAGGTGCGGCAGGCTTTGTCGAGGTCGTTGAGGTCGACGTGCCGGCGGCGTGCCACGATGCTGAGGCGTTTTGCCTCTCCTGCGGCCTGGCGAATCTGTGGCTCCGACATTTCGTAGCGCCGCGATATGGCATCCAGGGCTTCGTCCGACGGCATGCGCTTGTCGTTGACAAAGGCCTCTGTCCAGAGTGCCACGCGATGCTCCTGCGATGGCAGGGGAATCGATACCTGAGGCCAGCCCGTCGTTAGCTGAACCAGCCAAAGCGTCATAGCCTCGACGCCGATCAGAAACTGCTCCCGTCCAAAATAAGACTCCAGCACGATTTGCTGTGAACCGCTGATGAACTCCGGCGGACGTGCGCACCGGAAATAGACAAAATCGTTGCCAAGCTTTGCTTCACGGAACAAGTCGGCCAACCGCATCTGCAGCGTATCGGCATCCAGCGTCATCAGGCTGGGCAAGTCCGCGCTGAGGAGATTTCGTCCGAGCAGCGTTGCCACCGCATTGGCCGTCTTTTCTTTGCCCGCACCCGAAGGACCGCTCAAAATGGCCGGCATTGTCTGTGTTCGGACAAGCTGCAATAGCGCTGCCTGGCAGTATGCCGGCAGGTGCAGTTTTGTCAGATCGACCTCCCGGCTTGTGCGATAGGCATAAGAGGATAGCCCCTCGTCGACCGGGACATCGAAATGGTTGGGAGATTTTAAAAAATCCAGAACCCGATCGGCGATGATGACTTTGCGGTTGGCAAGGTTTCGGTCGAAACCGTCGTGAGGATGAATGCGCTTTTCGACAGACAGCAGGCAATGCCGTCGAAGCGATTCGCTGTACGCAAAACGGCTCAGGTAATGGTCGAACTTATTTTGATTCTGGTTGGCAAGAATGCGGCAGACTGCCCCCACCGTGCAAACCGTCATGCCATGATCCCCAACCGCAAACCCGCAAAGCTCACAAAGCGCCGGGTTAATGGCCATACCCGCCAGAAATGCAATGATCTCAATGTCTTCGAGTGTCAGCATGAAACGCGTGTAAAGCTCTGCCAGACCGATGCAGTGCACATCGGGGCGCTCAACCCAGCGCCCGACAAAGGCGCGCAGTCCGTCATCGTAATTGGGTAAACCCTCAAAGAGCGATGCGTCCACCTGCTTGAGAGCACGGGCTGCCTCCGCCGCCGATATCCCAAACTCGACGGCAACACTCTCATCCATCAGCCGCTTGTCTACCGTCTCAAGGTAGATGCGGATCTTCAACTGCCCAAAGGCTACGACGCTCGACAAATTCTGCGTCACTATCTCTTCGCTCATGACGATTTCCTTGCGCCATCCGGCGCCAATAACTCATAACCTGCCTGCCAAAACTCTAGCACAGTTTCCCAACAATAACGGCATGTTTCTAAAACGAACTATTCTGTGCGAAAATTACTTGGCATTCGGCTCTGTTTATCGCATCTTAATATTTGAAGTGTCCTGTGCTAGTATGGGGCAGGATGCTTTCAGGCATTTTTGTCTGTGGTGTGGATGGATGTGATGCGCAAACTGTTGCGCAATTGAGGGGTGATTCGAGAGGTGGAGATCAAACTGGAGGGTTTACCTGAGCATTTTGAGCCAATTCGTCATCTGGGCGAAGGTGGCATGGGCGTCGTGTGGTCTGTCTGTGATCGTCGTGTTGACAGAATTGGCGCACTCAAGGTGATCCGTCCGCAATCTGGCGTCTCTGCTGTGACGTTGACGCGATTTCAGCGCGAGATACGAAACTTTGCTCAGCTCATCCATCCCTACATCGTGCAGGTCTATGACGTCGGGTTGATGGCCACGGGCGAGCCATACATTTTTATGGAACAGGTCACCGGCGAGCCGG
>WQTY01000074.1 GCA_009786045.1 Pseudomonadota bacterium
AGACGCGCGTCAGCGTGAAGCGCGATGCCAGCACGTTTAACGAAAACTCGCGGCTCGTCCGCGTCAGCAGCGGTTCGGTCACCTATGCCTATGATCAGATCTGGCGCTACAGCTTTGATGTCACCAACAATATCAATACGCCGGCGACGGCTCTGGTCAAGGTACTTCGAAGCGTCGGCGAGCCCGCAAAACTGCCCGACCTGGCAGTGACCACCGACACCTACTACACGATTCCCATTGCAGTCGATGCCAATGGCACAGCCGCAGCGAGTTTCGATTTTAAAACGCGGCGCGAGTCGACAGTGTCGATGCGCAGCGACAGCGCCGTGGAGGCGCTCGAACGAGGCCTGAAGGAGAACAAGATTCCTGCCGATAGTATCGAAAACGTGCGCCGCTTCGCCGAGCTGTACCGGACGAACGTCACTGTGTCCGAGGCGCTCAGGCTCAACACGACCCAAAAACGCGAACTTGATGCGGATCAGCGCAACATCGCGCAGTCCCTGAACGACATCAAGTCGATCAAAAGCAGCAGCGCCGACAAGCTTCGCGAACAGCTTATCGCGCGTCAGCGCGCCAATGAGAAAAAACTCGTCGATCTGACAGGCAAAATCGCCGAACTTCAAGTTCAGCAATCCGAAGTTGGCATAGAACTCCGAACGCTCGAACGCGAGATTCGGTTCGATATCCAATAACTGGAACTTTCTTCCACTTTTTTTGGACGCCCGCTATTGCTCGCCCGGGCGAGCAATACGCGGTGCGGGCGCGGCTATCTGCCAGGCAGATACGCCGCGCCTTTTATTTTGGGGTAAGCATCATACACCTCCATTCTCAATGTTCCTCACCTTGGATATAACTTCAGACACACTCGCCATTTTTACAAACATCGCACTCCGTCACATAATCCCAATCTCCGCCATTGCATTTCATCAAACTTCTGCCAAAGCATTGCCAAACGTCATGGGTGCATCTCTCTACACATGCTCCTTTTTCACAGACCCAGTCATCTTTGCAAGTTTCATCTATCAGAATCTCAATGCCCTCGGGAGAACAAACAGTAACAAGACTGTACGAACGACACCCCTTTTCGCCAGGTGTACATGCCCCTAGGCACGTTGTGTTTTCACATCTACCGGCACATGTCTGCAATGTCGACCACCAGCCGTCTTTTCCACAGCTGAGCCAGCTGAAATCAGGACCATTGTTACATAACTTCTCCTCACCAGGGGCACACTCTCTAATGCACCCACCTTTTTCGCACCCATGAGAGCAGGTAGTAAACAACTCCCAAGTTCCAGCGGCGTTGCATCGTTGCAATCTCTCTCCTGAGCACTGTGTCGTGTCGGGAGCACAGTCTGTACACGCGTTATTTTGGCAAATGTCCTTACACACTTCAAGCGTATCCCACTTACCGCTGGCGCTGCATTGCTGCAAAGTATTTCCCGAGCACTGCTTTGTGCCTGGGGTGCACCCTGTCGAAACACAAACGTCATCCTGACACAGGTACAGGTCAGGGCATGACTCAGCAAACACCCATTCACCGCTGGCATTGCACTGTTGCACTGTATTCCCAGAGCACTGCTTTGCGCCTGGGGTACACGCCCCTGTCGAGACACAGGCGTTGTTCTGACACAGATCAGGGCATGACTCGGCAAACACCCACTCGCCGCTGGCATTGCATTGCTGCAAAGTATTCCCCAAGCACTGTTTTGTGCCTGGTGTACAATTCCCCGTTGAGACGCAAGCGTTGTTCTGGCAAAGACCAGGACAAACTTCGAGCGTATTCCATTCACCGCTGGCATTGCACTGCTGCAAAGTATTTCCAGAGCACTGCTTTGTGCCTGGTGTACAATTCACGCACAGTCCATTTTGGCAGGTGCCGCTCGTACACGTGCTCTTCATCCACTGACCATCAAGGCAGATGCGCCGTTCAGTATGATTGATGCACTCGGCTGCTCTATCAGTTTGGCACGTGATATCGACCGAGTCGGAGTCATCGCATGCCGCGCTGCTCGCGAGGATAGCGATGAGGATAAGTGGGAAAAGAGTTTTTGTTATTCTCATTGATGCTCTCCGTGTGTTTATATCTTCGATGTCCCTCCCCTGCGATGCTGCGCAGGGATGTTGGGGGCATGAGTTGTGAGAGTTATGTGAAGTTTTCATCATTTGCAGGGACATAGGACTGTACGTTCGCCACTAGTAAGTGATGCGCAACTGCTATAGCGATAGTAGCTACCTCCGGTGCAATCATTAGAATGGAACCCAAAAGGAACATAGCCAGAATCGCAAGACAAACCAATCGAACCACAATACATATCGCACGTATGACTACTCAAAAGCGGGAAACAATATGAACGACAACTCCCTCCCATACAACCGTTATACGAGGCGGTGTTAAGGCAAGTATTGTTGCACTCTCCGCAATGTGTTGTGTTGGTATTGAGATCGACACAAGTTCCGCTGCATGCGGTATGTGACGAATTGCTGCATTCGAACTTGACGGTTAAATTTCTTTCAGCTGTATTTCCGACGCTATCATAAAACGTCACTTGAAATATGCGATTATTACCACCGACAGGAAATTCAATGGCACGAACGGTGTTGATTTGTGCCCATGAAAGCTGCAAGGTGTACAAGCCAGCAGTTGATGACGGTTGGAAGGTGCCATAGCTGCTGCCGTCTGTATCTGTCAGAAAGCCGGCAGTAATATCCTCAATGCCGTCTGGATCAGTGAGGAGTGCCATAAACTCCAGGTTTATGCCTGGTTTCATGGTCGCCGTGTTTGTGGTTAAACTTATGAAAGTTGGGGGACGATTGGCGGACGAACTTACACAGACATTAGCAACGCAATTCAAATTCGATGAGTTGCAGATATTGCCCACGCAACAGGTCTGATCTTGGCCTCCGCAGCTCATCACCTGACAGGTGTTGTTGACGCAATTCAGGCTGGCATTGCAGACATTGCCTGCACAGCAGACTTGGTCTTGTCTTCCACACCCGTCTGAAACTTGGCATGTGCCACTGACGCAGTCCAGACTGCCGTTGCAGGTACTGCCAATGCAACAGGCCTGGCTCTGCCCGCCGCATGCTGTCGTTGCCTGACAGGTATTGTTGGTGCAGCTCAGGCTATCGTTGCAGGCACTGCCACCGCAACATGCCTGACCCTGTCCGCCACATGCCGTCGTTGCCTGGCAGGTATTGTTGATGCAGCTCAGACTGTCATTGCAGGCACTGCCACCACAACAAGCTTGGCCCTGTCCGCCACAAGCTGCTGCTGTCTGACATGTACCACTAATGCAGCTCAGGCTGTTATTGCAGGTATTGCCAGCACAACATGCCTGATGCATCGCACCGCAGCCGGTCACATCTTTCGGCAGACATTGAAAGGTGCCATTGTTGTTGCCACAATACTCGTTGCCTGAGCATTCCTGGGCGACAAACTCACCGTTTGTGCATCGAATCAGAAACTCACTGTTGCAATAGTCGTCTACGCCGTCAGTGCATTCTTGCGATTTTGGGGAGTCCTCGCCACAACCCACTGAAACCAGAATACCTGCCGCAAACAGGCAAATGATAACTTTTAATCTTGATAGCCCCATCTCGTACACCTCCAAATTCATAAGAAAAATGGTTCGCCATTTTGTAAGCGCCATGATGATTGCCTGATACACCAGCAACGCATGCAGCGTTGCGGCATCGATAGGCTTGCATTCAGCAAAATTCGCGCCACTCAGCATTAATTTGCTAAAATCATTAGCAAATACTTTGCGCAGAGCCTTTCTGGATAGCGTCAAAAATGCCTGTCATGATCTGGTTCCAGATTTTGGAACAAGGTAAACTCACCCATCCATTTGAGTTTGACGGTGCCGGTGGGGCCGCTTCGCTGTTTGGCGATGATGATTTCGGAGACGCCTTTTTCGGTCGAGTCCTTGTTGTAGTAGTCGTCGCGGTAGATGAACATGATGATGTCGGCATCCTGTTCGATGGCGCCTGATTCGCGCAGGTCTGAGAGCATGGGGCGTTTGTCTGGCCGCGATTCGACGCCGCGGTTGAGTTGTGAGAGGGCGATGACGGGGATGCTGAGTTCTTTGGCGAGGCTTTTGAGGGTACGGCTGATTTCGGAGATTTCCTGCTCGCGGGAGGTGCTGTTGGGGTTGCTGCCGTGCATGAGCTGCAGGTAGTCGATGACGATGAGCCCGATTTTCTGCTCTTCCTTAAGGCGCCTTGCGATGGCCTGGAGTTTGGTGATGCTGAGGGCGGCGGTTTCGTTGACAAAGATGGGCGCATTGGTAATTTCCTGCATGGCACCCAGCAGCCGGCTCCACTCTTCTTCTGTAAAGCGTCCGTCGCGCATGCGATCGCCGCGAAGTTTGCCCCGGGCGCAAAAGATTCGGCTGCACAATTCCTCTTTTGTCATTTCGAGAGAGAAAAAGGCCGTGGGCGTTTTGTGATCGACCGCTGCGTTGGTCATAAAATTGAGGGCCAGGGCGGTTTTGCCCATGGCCGGGCGAGCCGCCAGAATCGTCAGCGTACCAGGCCGAAAGCCAGCGGTTCTGGCGTCGAGATCGTAAAACCCCGAAGAAACACCCGGCGTACGATCCTTGTTGGCATGAAGTTCTTCGAGCATATCGAAGGTCGACTTCATGACTTCGCGCATCGAAAAATACGGGCGCTGGGCGTCGTTAAGGCTGAGCTCGAAGATCTCCTTGTTAAGCCCCGTCAGGAAATCGGAGACGTTCTCCATAGGGAGCTGTGCCTTGGTGCGCGCATTGTCGGCAATCTCGATAACCCTGCGAAGCAGCGACGCGTTGCGGACTCTCTCGGCATAGTTTCGGATATTGAGTGCCGATGGCAGGGTTTGCGGCAAGGCCATGAGATAGCGCACCCCACCCGCCTCCTCGAAGATCTTCAGCTGACCCACGTGTACCGTGATATTCGGAATATCAATGGGCGCATTGAGCTCGCTGAGCGACACCATGGCTTGAAAAATATGCCGATGCAGCACATTAAAAAAATCGTCGGGGATGAGGATTTCATTGGCCACCGTGATGGTCGACGGATCAAGCAGAACACTGGCAATGAGCGCCTTTTCAGCTTCGACATTCTGTGGCGTGCGCAGAATTTCCTGGGGCATTTGTGTTTTTGGCATAGGATAGTTTTTTTTCGCGGGGGAGCTTGCTCCCCCGCACCCCCTGCAATGCTTGCGCATTGCTTGTGGGTAAAGTGGCAGAGTGTATCGTTTGAAGCCGCATGTCACGCATTGCGAGCAGAGGCAGAACAATACCATGTATTTTTAGTCAGACTGAATTGATTCCTCACTTCGTCTTTGATTCGAAAATGATATAAACTTTTCTAACTTCGCAAGTGGGAAATCGTTACAATGACGATAGTTTTTGCCAAAAATGAAGCACTTCGCCCTCTACCCACAAGCGATACGAAGTATCGCAGGGGGTGTGGGGGAACAGGTTCCCCCACAAAGGCTATCGCCTGGACAGCGAGGCTTGGTATAGCATGATGGCGGCTGCGACGCTAACGTTGAGTGATTCAACGGTCTTGTGATGTTCGATGCAGGCGGTTTGATCGCAGAGTGTTCGCGTCAGGCGGCGCATGCCCTGGGATTCGGAACCCATGACGAGAACGGTGGGTGGGCGAAAGTCGATCTGCTGCACCGGCAGGCCTTCCATGTCTGCGCCAATGACCTGCAAGCCTGCCTCTTTGAGCTGACGCAGCGTTTGCGCAAGGTTGGTGATGCGGCAAATGGGCAGACGGTAGGCCTGACCGGCCGAGGTTTTGATCGTCGTCGCCGTCACCTGAACCGCGCGATCTTTGGGGATGATGATGGCATCTGCGCCAAAGGCAGCCGCTGATCGAATGATGGCCCCGAGGTTGTGCGGATCCTGAATCTGATCGAGCGCAACGATGAACGGCGCGTGCGTGCACGACGACAGAACATCGTCGAGCTCGGCATAGCGAAACGCCGGAAGCGTCAACAAAACGCCCTGATGCCGTGTTTCCCCTGCATGATCATTCAGCGCCTGCACCGTCGTCTGTTCGACCGGCAGCCCACAAGCCTGCGCGCGTTCCAGCAACGCCCCCAAAGCCTTCATCTGACGCGAGTCGGCAATATACAACCTGGCGCGTTCGAGCGTCTCGGCCCCAAGCACCGAAAGCGCCTCCTCGACAGGGTGAAGCCCGCAGATAAAGAATGGCGCCTCAAACGTGGAACGCCTGGGAGGCTGCGGCGCAGCTCCCTTGGAAAATGACCTGGCAGGGCGTTTAGGGCGTTCGTTAGGCATGGCAAAGATTCCAAATTTGAAGGTTTATTTGCGGGGGAGCTTGCTCCCCCGCACCCCCTGCAATGCTGCGCATTGCTTGTGGGTGAAGTGGTAAAATGCCTGCTTGGAGCCACATGTTGCGCGTCGCGAGCAGAGGCGGAACAATTCTTGTGTATTTTGTCAGGCTGAAGCCTATCGATTCTCCACTCCACCCAAGCGATACGAAGTATCGCAGGGGGTGTGGGGGAACGCGTTCCCCCACGAAAAAAACTACTGAGGCATGGTGGCGGCGAGGTCGCGGGTGATGGTGCTGCGGACGTGGGCAACGATCTCGGTGACGTCCAGAAGCTGCGCTGTTTTTTCGGTGCGGTGTTTAAACTCGACTTTTCCCTGAGCCAGGTTTTTTTCGCCTACCGTGATGCGGTAGGGCACGCCGATGAGATCGTCGTCTTTGAACTTGACCCCGGGGCGGATGTCGCGATCGTCGAGCAGAACTTCGACCCCTGCTGCCTGAAGCTCGGCATAGAGGCGTTCTGTGGTCTCGATCACCGCTTCATCTTTCAGTTGCAGCGGCGCCAGAATGACGTGATACGGGGCTATCGATGTCGGAAAATTGATGCCATTTTCGTCGTGGTATTGCTCGACCGCCGCTGCCAGCACTCGCGTGATGCCAATGCCATAACAGCCCATGACGCACGGGTGGGATTCCCCCTTGTCGTCGAGGTAGTGCGCGCCCATGGGCTCGCTGTATTTGGTGCCGAGGAGAAACACGTGCCCAACTTCGATGCCACGGAACGCCTGAAGCGGCTGGCTGCAGCGCGGGCATGGGTCACCTTCCTGCGCCAAAACGAGATCATCCACCTTCGTGATCTGAAAATCCCTGCCGGGCTCGACGTGCACGACGTGATAATGGCTGCGGTTGGCGCCCGTTGCACAATCATGCATCGTCAGAATGTCGAGATCCGCATAGATGGGAATCTGCAATCCGCATGGTCCCGCGTAGCCCGTTTCGGCCTGCGTAGCTTCGTGTACAGCTGTATCTGATGCAAGCACGAGGGCTTCGCAGGACAAAAGCCGCTGAAGCTTGACCTCGTTGAGACTCCTGTTGCCCTGCAGCAAAACGGCAACGGGCTTGCCATCAGCAAGATAAATGAGCGTTTTAATAAATTGCTCGGGCGGCAGGGCAAGGAATGCCGAAATTTCGTCGATGGTGCGGGCGTTGGGGGTGTGAACCTCGGCCATTTGGGGCGTTTCGCTGGAGGGCACAAAGCCGGATCCTGCCTGGGCAACTTGGTTTCGCTTCACTTCGGCCTTTTCTTCGTTGGCCGCATACCCACAGGCAGCGCACGATAAAATTCGATCTTCGCCCGTTTGTGCCAAAACCTGAAATTCGTGGCTGTGCGAGCCGCCGATGTTGCCGGAGTCTGCTTCGACGGCACGAAAGGCAAGGCCGCAGCGCGTAAAAATCCGCTCGTAGGCGCGGTACATGCGCTGATAAGAGGCTTCGGCCGAGACATAATCCGCATCGAAAGAGTATCCATCTTTCATGATAAACTCGCGACCTCGCATCAATCCCCCGCGCGGCCGGATCTCGTCACGAAACTTGACCTGAATCTGATACAGGTTGATGGGCATGTTGCGGTAGGAACGAAGGTGGCGCTTTGCCAAATCCGTAATCCCCTCCTCGTGCGTCGGCGAGAGGCAGAAATCCTGGTTTTTGCGATCCTTAAAGCGCAAAAGTTCTTTGCCGTAGTGATCCCAGCGCCCCGACAGCTGCCATATCTCAGCCGGCTGCACCATTGGAAGCAACAGCTCCTGTGCCCCCGCTGCATCGAGCTCCTCTCGCACGATGGCTTCAATCTTGCGCGCGCAGCGCCAGGCCAGCGGCATGAGCGTATAAATACCCGCTGTGAGCTGTTCTATATAGCCGGCTCGCAGTAAAAGGCGATGACTCGGAAGCTCCGCGTCGACGGGGTTCTCCTTGCGAGTGGGAATGAGAGCTTGACTGTAGCGCATGGGCCTTACCTTCATAAAAGTCGGAAAACACGGTTTCTGGGGCGTCGACAACATCCGGCGGCACAGAAACCATACCCCAGAAGACGCGCTATCCACCATATTTTGCCCAAAATGGCAATCAGTCCCAGTGCATTTTGTCTGAGGGGGAAATCCCCCTGCGCCGCTATCGCACTCGCCTCATCACTGACGGCTTATCGCGGCGTCGAAATGGTGCAGATTCCAGGAAGCAAGGAGGCGTGGAAGGGAGCGTACTTTGTACGTGACCGACCACAACGACGCCGCTGACGACGAAGAGGCACATTTCGGCGAGCGCGATACGCGTCTACCCCCTGTGCGGGGCCTCAATCG
>WQTY01000075.1 GCA_009786045.1 Pseudomonadota bacterium
TGGGACGACGTATTTGCCGTTTTCGAGTTTGTATTGTTCTTTGACCCGGCCAGTGACCCACAGGTTCCCATCGCTGTCGATGAAGCCCATATCGCCGGTTCGCAGTTCGTGGTTATCGGTGAGGGCATTGGCTGTTTCTTCAGGTGCCAGATGATAGCGCTTCATGATGCAGGGACCGCCGACGATGATTTCGCCCTGCTGTGAGTCTGTTTGATCCGCTAACGGTTCGATGCGCACCGGAACACCTGGCAGAGGTTTGCCTGCTGCTCCGATTCGGCGATCATCAGGGGTATTGACGGCAACAATTGGGCCTGATTCGCTCAGGCCGTAGCCTTCGCAAATCACCACCCCAAAGTCATCAAAGAAGAAGGCGACCTCTTCGGACAGTGCAGCACCGCCACTGATACAGAATCTGAGGGCGTTGCCAAAGGCAGCGCGGATCTTCTTGCCGACAAGGCGATCCAGAACGACCCTTTGGAGCTTGTTGAAGGCCGACAGCTCCTGGTTGCGGCGTGCCTTTTGAGCGATATATTCGCTGTGTGCAAGCAGGGTCTTTGCGATGGGTTTATTTTGAGCTCTCTGGTGGACTGTGTCATAGATTTTGTTAAAAATCTTTGGGACAGCCACGAGAACGGTGGGGTTAATTTCGAGTAAATTCTGGGCAATCGTTCTGTTCGATTCGACCAGAGCAACGCTTGCGCCAAGGCTTGGGAAGGCATGCAATTCGGTTGTTTTGCCAAAGGCATGTGCCCAGGGCAGAAAGGCCAGTGTGCGGTCTGTTTCTGAAATGGAGAAACAGGAGAGTACACGTTTGACATTTTCGACAATGTTGGCGTGTGACAGAACAACACCTTTGGGTTGACCGGCTGTGCCGCTCGTGTAGAGGATGTCGGCGTCGCTGTCTGGATCAAGCGCAATGTGGTCCATGAACCCGGTTTCTTCTTCGATGATCCTGTCAAAGCTGTGTGGGCTCTGCGGGTCTTCGGATCTGATGGTGATGATTTTTTCCAGATTCTCGATGTGCAAGGCCTCGATCTGAGTTCGGATGGTGTCGTTTGTGACAAAAAGGAACCTGGCGTTTGAATTCCTCAGAATGAAGTCCCAGTCCTGCGGGCGCTGAACTTCGTACATGGGCACCATGACGGCGCCAAGGCCATAGCTGGCGTACATGGTCAATGCAAAGGGGACGGAATTATTGGCAATAATGGCGACGACATCACCCTTTTTGAGACCAAACCGATGCAGTGCTGCACGGAGCTTGCGCATTTTGATGTCGAATTCAGCATAGGTCAGCCAACGGTATGTGCCGGCGATTTTGGTGCCGAGGTAGGGACGTTCGCCGAAACGTTCAATGGAATTTTTGATCAGTTCGGCCAGGGTTGTGTAATCTGACATAAAAGGGGATCTCCGGTGCGTATCAGAGCTCTGGTCGCAAGCACGTCTTGACGTTTGTCGACGCTACCCCCTTTGTCGGGCCAGGGCGATTTTTGAAAATGGATGAAGCCAGCAGAAAAATGGCTCTGGTGAAAGAAATTACATGGCGTTGAGTTTTAGTCTTGTTGTGCGGATGATGCCAATGTCGCCAAATTCGGCAATGAGCGTATCAAGAAGGCTTCTGGCATCTTCAAAAAGTGTGAGTGAAGCGTAGAATTCGACTTCCTGCAGGACTTCCTGCACGCGGGGCAACTCCGATTCTGGAATAACGGTGCGGTTTGGCGTGGGCTTGGACCATGCAGGCGCAACGCGCTCGCGTTGCATATCAAGCTTTGGATTATAGGTCGGGTCTGATGATTTGAGGGATTCGTGGCCTGATACCTTGACGGGTCTGCCATGAAGTCTTGGATCGTACGTTGCGTCGTCATACTTTGAAGAGGTGACGCCAGGTATCCTGGTTTCGGCTTTGGTGGCTTCTTCGAGCGGCGAGTCGTTAAACAGGCTGGAAAAGACGTTGTTAAGGGCTTCATCGAGACTGCTTGAGCCTGGTTCGAAAAGCGAATCGCTGCTCGCCGTCGATTTTTCGTCGACCCTTTCTGATGGCATGGAGGACTGCTGACGGGAGATAGCCTGGCGTTGCGAGTCACTCTCAAGGATTTTCAAATCGGACAGCACGTCGTTGGGAATGGCCTGGATAGGAACCGGAATATCGATGGTTCGTCCTATGGAACGGGGAATGGGGGGAGGCTGACGGATAGCTGAGCTTGAGAGGTGGCTTGTGAGCGCAGAGTGGGAAGGTGACAGAACTGCTGAACTAAGAAGGTTGCCTTCGAAGGGATTGGACGAAGTCCGGATCCCTGTCTTGGGAAGCTGACCGAGTGTAGGGACGCCGGATGCGGATGATGCTGGAAGTGATGTATTGGGCGAAAGTGAGGATAGCGGAGAGGAAGGCGTGCCCACGGCGGCTGAAACGCGAGGGGGCAAGGCGTTGGAAGCGGAAACAAAACTTTGGACATTGATTCGAGGACTGGAGTTTTCTGGCGCGCTCATGCCGTATCGCGCCGGCTCAAGGCCAAACACAAGCATGAGGTTGAAATTCTCCCACGCCCGTGGGGTGCATTTTTCTGCTCGCAGGACATGCCTGACGGCTTCATCCAGATCCGTCTCATAGACCGCTTTGGCAAGCTTCCGCTCGATTTGTGCAAGAGATACGTTATCGTGGTTGTTTTCGTAGATTTCTGCCAGCAAACGCAACGAAGGCAGGTGACGCTCGTCTTCCGAAATATTCTTTATGCAAATCTCCTGTGCCTGTCGAATATTGCCCTGGTGATAAGCATTGAGGGCCTGCGAAAAGTGATTGGACAGTTCCAGGCTGCGGTTAAGGGAAGAGCCCCGGGATTGTACAGGCTCTTCTGATGAGGATCTGGCTGTGGTGACGACGTTGAGTGCCGACTCGGAGAGCATGGGCAATTCTCCGCCAAGGGCGGCTGAAACTTCGGCATCATTGGGGTCGAGTTGCTGCGCTCGAAGCCAGACATCCTCGATCATGTCTGAACTCATGCCGCTGGTTTCATGCTTGTGTGCCAATGTTTTGAGTTCTCTGACCGCGTCTTTGGGGCGCTTCAGCGAAACATAGCATTTTGCGAGAATCTCATGAATCTCGGGCGTTCGTTCCTCGTCTCTCAGATCGTTTAATATGCCAATGGTCTCGTTGAAGCGATTCATCTTAACATAGATGTCAGCGACATTTTTGAGAACCTCGGCATCTTTTGGCGATAGCTTGAGGTATTCACGGGCTGTTTGAACATAGTCGACGAGACGATCCTTGCTCAGAAGCTGAGCAAGCGCGAGATTGTATTGGCGAAGTGCCCCCTCAGTATCGCCTTCACTAAGGAGGACTTTGGCATACTTCATTCGGGTCTGGACATTCTCGCTGTCAACTCTGACCATCATTTGCAGCGTCTTGATGTACGACTTCGAATGGCTGTCACAGTTTAACAGACTGCGATCGAGCTGTGACATCGCTTCGTGAGGCAAACCGATGGCGCTGTACAGCTCAGCCGCAGAGAGTGCAAGCCCGTTGTCCTCAGGGGCAATTTTCTGTGCCTGCTTTAAGACGGCCAACGCCTTTTGATAAGAGCCCTGTGTACGGTAAATCGATGCCACCCTGGCATAGGTTTGCAAGGCCTCCGCTGTCTTGTTGTCCCCCTCGTAGTATGAGGCCAGACGCAGAAGAAGGCGGCAGTCGTCCTGGTTATCCCCAATGATTCGCTGGATCTCGCGGATAGCTTTGCCGTATTGCTCCTTGTCTGCATATTTTTGTGCTGCAACTAGAACTTTTTCTTTGTCCACGGTACGAGCCTTCTGGGAATCAATGGATCGCGGAAACTATGCCAAACAACCAACAACTTATAGACACTGTTATGCTTACGTCAAGCCGGGCGACAGCCCGCCAACCCGGTTCACTGGCCGGCAATGCGCCGAAGCGTTTCAATGGCGACGCCGTAGTCGTCATGAGAGAAGACACCCGACCCGGAGACAAAGATGCTGGCTCCTGCCTGGGCCGGTTTGGCGATGGTTTTGGCGTTAATGCCGCCATCGACCTGAATGGGTAACGTCGGAAAACGACGTCGGATTTCAGCGATTTTCGGGGTGCAGGCATCAATATAGGATTGACCGCCAAAGCCAGGATTCACCGTCATGACGAGCACAAAATCGAGTCCCTCAACCACGTAGTCCAAAACGTCGATGGGTGTGTGGGGATTCAAACTGACACCCGCACGACAACCCAACGCCCGGACACGTTGTAGCGTGCGATGTAGGTGTGTGCAAGCCTCAACTTGTACAGTGAGTGTATCTGCACCCGCTTTTGCAAAATCCTCAAGCAAGTCATCAGGTTCGACGATCATCAGGTGAACGTCGATGGGAAGCATCGTAACCTTTCGCAAGCTCCTGAGTACCGGTATGCCTACGGAGAGATTGGGAACAAATCGACCGTCCATCACATCAAAATGAAGCCAATCCGCTTTGCCTTGCAAAAGCTTGTCTGCCTCATCGCCAAGGCAGGCAAAATTGGCCGATAACAGACTTGGGGCGATGCATGGTTTACTCATGTCCGGCATGGGAATCATAAGGCTTACATTTACTCCGATGGCAAGGGGGACTCTGGCTGGGGTGATGAGGCTGCTGCCTCCCCCAATACCGAAGGAAGCGGCGGATAGACCGCACCTAATCCCAGCGAAACATTCTGAACCTGGGGCTGATAGACGTCAACGTTGAGCTTTTCATAATGCTCCTTGCCATCTTTCCAGAAAATGCGGGCGCGCTGAACTTTATACCCAACCTTGCCGCGCTTGGTCACTTTGGATGTGTTGGGCTCCAAAGAGGCATCCACTGTGATGACTTCCTGATAGGGAATGGTTTCTACGATCTCGCTTCGAAACAAAACCCTCCCGACAGGCGGTTCACTTGAAAAGAACTGAGCTGTTAAGTGATTATCCTGTGTGGTGACGCGCAGAATCACGGGATAGGCAAAGGGATTGCTGATCCTGAGATCCAGCAGTGGATAGCTCACGACAGCATCCAAACCAACGGCAATATAACTCGAAGGCAGCGAATGATTGTAGCGTTCGGCAATGGTCATGCCTGCCAGAAGGGCCGCCGCGTGAACAGTCGACGACACCTGGCAGGCTCCACCGCCAAGCCCCTCAACCATCTGACCCTGCTCGATCACGGGGGCTTCGCGATAGCCTCGCGCCTCACTGCGCTCACCCACCCAGGCGTTGTACGAAAACTCCGCGCCAGGCATGAGAAAAATACCATCCAGAGCATCCGCCGCCAGCTTGACGTTGATGGTGCGGTTTTTGGAACGCGTAAATTGCGTCGTAAAAGTGCCAAGAAGATGACGGGGATGGAAGTCGGAGAGAGCAGATACATTGCTGGAGAGCGCCTTTTGTGTCGTGATGGCAATCTCGAACTTGTCCTGCTGTGCTCTGACAGCTTCAAGAAATGCTTCTCGCGTCCTGACTCTGTCGACTTGACGGCCATCCAGACCGGGAATGATGCGCTGCTGGCTAACACTCCAGCGACCTTCAACGGCTTCAATGCCAATAATATCCGAAAAATAGGATAAGAACGCCTCGAAGCGATCGGGATAAAACAGCCATACATCCTCGCCGAACCGGTGGATCTCGGCCCCATCCTCGACAGCCTGTCCCAGGCACTGCCGGGTTGGCGTCTCAAGCCTTACCACGCCCAAAGTATCGACACGGTATCGTGAAACACGTACGGGATTGATAACCTCAAGATGGTGTGAAAGTGAGAAAGTACAGGAAGAAACCTGCACGGCGGCCTCTTCGTGCTCCGGCTCTGAACCTGGCGTCAGCTCAAGCAAAAGTAAATGACGCGCTTCGCCTTCGTCTCGCGAACACCCCATCGCGAGCACCATACACGAAGCCGCCGCCAGGCTCAAAAACCTTGTCACATGACTCGGATAACGCATGAAAACAGACTACTCATCAAGATCATCTGGAACGGTCAATGATTCATCCTCCACAAGATCGACGCTATCAACCTCCTCTTCTTCAATTTCCTCTTCGTCTTCAGTCTCACCCTCATCCAGTTCATCCGGCTCCGGCACCTGCGAGATCTCCTCTTCATCGTCATCTTGTGAAGCGATGCGGGCCACTGCCACGACATGCTCATCCTGTGCCGTGTTCATAAGGCGCACACCGCTGGCGTTGCGCCCCGTGATGCGTATTTCATGCACACGAACCCGGATGATGGTGCCATTGTCCGTGACGATGAGCAGATGATCATCGTTTCCAACCAGCAGCGCCGAAACGACATGCCCGGTTTTGGCATTGGCCTGTATCGCCCGGATGCCAAGACCACCCCGCGTCTGGATACGGTGATCCGAAATGGGCGTGCGCTTGCCGTAGCCATTCTGCGTCACCGTCAGCATCAGTCCGTCGGGATCGCCGATGATCTCCATGCCGATGATGCGATCCCCCTTGCGGAGTTTCATGCCTCGAACGCCCATGGCAGTGCGCGACATCGGACGCAGGTCCGTCGAAGAAAAGCGCACCGACGCTCCAGATGCCGCCGCCAGCAACACGGAATTGCTGTCGCGCACCAGGCGCGCACTGATCAGGCGATCCCCTTCGCGGAAAGATATCGCCTTTACCCCGGTTTTGTTGATGCGGGCAAACGACGTCAAAGACGTCTTTTTGATGACGCCCTCCTGCGTGGCCATCATCACAAAATAATCATCCTCGCTGAGGGGCAGAGGCAAAATCGTCTCTATGCTCTCATTGGCGTCAAGCTTCGGAAGCATGTTGACAATGGGGCGGCCTTTTGTCGTTCGGCCACCCGGCGGAAGCTCGTAAACCTTAAGCGCAAAGACGCGCCCAAGACTCGTAAAAATGAGCATGCGCTGATGACTCGTCGCGACAAACAAATCCTGCACATAGTCATCCTCTTTGGTGCCCATGCCAAGCTTGCCGCGCCCCCCTCGCTTTTGAGCCCGATATTCGGCCAACGCCTGACGCTTGATATAGTTCTGCTTCGTGCGCGTGACCATCACGAACTCGTCGGCAATCAGATCCTCGTACTCAATTTCACCCTCATCCTCGTAGATCACCGTTCGGCGTCCCTCGGGATAACGCGACTTGACCTCCTTAAGCTCCTGGCTGACGATCTCATCAAGCCGCGACTTGGAACCAAGAATAGTCTCGTATTCGGCAATGTGACGAAGAATTTCTGCCAATTCTTCCAAAATCTTGTGCCGCTCCATCCCCGTCAGGCGCTGCAAACGCAACTCAAGAATGGCCCTGGCCTGGATCTCCGTCAGCTCAAACCGCCCCATCAGACGCTCTCTGGCCTGAGACGTATCTTCGCTGCTTCGAATCATCGCGATCACTTCGTCGAGATTATCGAGCGCAATTCGGAAACCCTCCAAAATGTGCGCACGCTCCTTCGCCTGGCGAAGCAGAAATATCGTCCGGCGAACCGTGACATCGCGCCTGAACTCGATGAAATACGACAACACCTCCTTAAGCGTCAGCAGCATCGGACGATTGTTGACAACCGCCAGCATCGTCACCCCAAATGTCGTTTGCAAATCCGTCTGCTTATAGAGTTGATTCAACACGACCTGAGGCGGAACGTCCTTCTTGATCTCAATGACGATTCGCATGCCCTGGCGCCCGGATTCGTCGCGGAGATGATGTATCCCTTCGATCTTCTTGTCCTTGACCAGCTGCGCAATCTTCTCAACAAGACGCGCCTTGTTGACCTGATAGGGAATTTCCCTGACAATCAGCGCATCGTGGCCGTGAACGACCTCCTCCTCGACGCGCGCCCTCACCCGAATCTTTCCGCGGCCCGTATCATAAGCCTCGAAGATGGGCTTTTTGCCGTGAATGCTCCCGCAGGTCGGAAAATCCGGCCCCTTGACAAACTGCATCAGGTCGCGCGTCGTGGCATCCGGGTGGGACATCAGATGCGTCGTGGCGTCGATCACCTCACAAAGATTGTGAGGCGGAATGCTCGTTGCCATGCCTACCGCAATGCCATTTGAGCCGTTCACCAGCAAAAGCGGCACTTTTGTGGGCAAAACCGTCGGCTCTCTCTCCTCACCATCGAAGTTGGGGACAAAATCTACCGTGTCCTTGTCAATATCGGCAAGCGCATCGCCGCAAATCTTTGCCAGCATGGCTTCTGTGTAGCGCTGTGCCGCCGCAGGATCGCCGTCGATCGAACCGAAGTTGCCCTGACCATCCACAAGAGGATAGCGCATGCTGAACGGCTGCGCCAAACGTACCAGCGCATCATATGCCGCGCTGTCGCCGTGCGGATGATACTTGCCGATGACATCGCCGACGATACGCGCCGATTTCCTCGTCATCGTGTCACAGCCGATCTTGCTCATGGCATACAAAATGCGGCGATGCACCGGCTTGAGCCCATCCCGGACATCCGGGAGCGCCCGTCCGACAATGACGCTCATGGCATAAGCCAGATAACTGCTCTTAAGTTCCTCGTCGATATTGACGAGCTCGACGCTGCTCGATTGCTTTATTTCATCCGTCATGGATAAGGCCTCCTTAGCCCCCAATTCGGCGACGCT
>WQTY01000076.1 GCA_009786045.1 Pseudomonadota bacterium
CCCCGTCTTCCTCGCCGCACCCACGGGAAGAGCCGCCAAACGGCTCGCCGAAACAACCGCCTGCGACGCCAAAACCATTCACAGGCTCCTCGAATACGCCTACCAAGATGATACCAGAGGCAATTTTACCAAAAGCAAGGACAATCCCCTGCCAAACGGCGTCTACATCATCGATGAAGCCTCCATGATCGACCTGGCCCTCATGCGTGCACTCCTCACGGCCATGCCCGACGAAGCACAGATCATCTTCGTCGGAGACGTCGACCAGCTCCCCAGCGTGGGCTCAGGCACCGTCCTCAAAGACCTCATCGCCTCTGGATGCCTGCCCATCGTCCGGCTTGATACCGTCTTCCGACAGGCCGAACAAAGCCTCATCGTCAAAAATGCTCACCGCATCAACAACGGAAACTACCCCGAAATCCCCTCAAAGGAAGACATGGCCGCCGCAAACTGCGAATTCTTCCTCATCCAGACCACCACCCCAGATCACGCCGAAAATCTCATCCAGCAGCTCGTCTGCGAAAAAATCCCACAACGCTTTAATCTCGATCCCCAAAACGATATCCAGGTCCTGTGCCCCATGCGGCAGAATGCCGGCGGGGTCGAGCGCCTCAACAGAATCCTGCAAAATAAACTCAACCCAAACGGACAGCCCATCCCGCACAAATCCCTCACCTTCCGCGTCGGCGATCGCGTCATGCAGCTCAAAAACGACTACGACAGGGACGTCTACAACGGCGATATCGGCACCATCATCACACACGCCGGCAATAAAACAACCATCGATTTCGACGGCAGACTTGTCGAGTACGCTTCACAGCACCTCGAAAACCTCCAGCACGCATACGCCTGCACTGTACACAAAGCCCAGGGCAGCGAATACCCTGCCGTTATCTGCGTCTTCCTGCGAAGCCAAAGCTTCATGCTGCAAAGAAACCTCGTCTATACGGCCCTCACAAGAGCCAAAAAACTCGCCATCTTCATCACAGACCCAAACACACTCAGCCACGCCATACGAAACAACCGGCCTGCCGAGCGCTTTACACAGCTCTCCAAACGCATCACACTTGCCCTGTCAGCGTCACAGGATTAAGCGCGAACTGCCCCATTTCAGGCAATAAAAAAGCGATGCCTTCACGGCATCGCTCCCTGTCCAAAAACGAAAAGATTAGAAAATCTCCAGCCCCTGCTTGACCTTCGCATCGTTCTTCTTGCGAGCCGCTGCTTCCCTCTTGGCTTTCTCCTTCTTCTCCGCCTCGACCTTCGCCTGCGTCGTCCTGCCCTCAATGATGGCAATATCATCATCCGATAAGCCTGCCAGCAAATTCACACTCGTCGACTTCCCAAGCAGCGCATCAACGGTGTTCATATCTGTCGACGAACGATCTTCCGTCAGCGCATCAATGGCACTGCTCACAGCAGGACCGCTGTTGACCGACGCATAATACGCCTTATGCTTCGCCGTAAGCCCCTTGCTGACAGAATCCTGACTAAATACCATCAAAAAGGTATTATATGAAGCATACTTGTTCTTCACAACCAGCTTCGTCCCGCCTTTATCCTGCCAAATCGACTCCAGGAAGTTCGCGTCATCATCCCAAACCTCATCAGCCGGTTCACCGTACTTGTTTGCTGCCGTCGCCACAAACGTAGAAAATGATACTGGCCCAAGGTAACTCGAATCGTAGACAATCGCGATCTTATAAAGTGCGTCATTATGGAAAAAATAATACTTCGTCGCAATATCCTCACGCTGCGTAATCATCGCCTCATTGTTGTCGGGCATAAACTCCTCGCCAACAATCGACACAGACAGCGTCGCAACATTGCCGCGCGCCAGCGGCATATACGACTTCTTCATATGCTCAACGCGCTCCGCATGCGTTTTCATCAACATATCTGCATAAGCCAAATCCGTTATCCCCGCAGCCTTGGCACGATAATCCGACATGATCTTTTCTTCCAGCATGCGCATCACCTTCGCATGATCCATGCCCCACTGCAAATCCCCCAAAACGGCATCAAGCGAAGCATTCGAAACCTTCGTTGCCTTCGCAGCCTTCCTCGCATACGCCTCAGTGGGTGTACCAACAAACGCACCAAACGCCATGGACACACACACCGCCACTGCCACCGACGTTAAAAGCCTTCTCATATCGCTTCCTCCCTGTGTCAAAGTTTGCGCACTCCACACATCGCGCTGCGCCCAGCATACATGATTTTCTCCGTCCAGCAAATAAGATGCCACCAAATACCCACAAAACGCGCATCCAGGCTCTGCCAAACTCAAACAGCAATAAAGGGGGAAGTATCCCCCTGCGTGGCTATGTGCTCGGCCAAAGGCCTTGCGCGCATACGCCACGCCCCCCTCTGCGGGGGCATTTGCCCCCGCAACGCCCCCAATTGGACACACCCTGACAATAAACCTGTCACCCACCCACAACAAACCTGCCGTCCGAATATCATCCAGCGCGTCCACTGCCCTCCATCCCATCGCCGTCATTATTGATTTGTTCTTAAGCAGCAAAAACGATAAAATAATGAGGCCGAAAAAACAGGCCAAAGCAGAAAAGAATTCACTGTCTCAGGTTGATGCGATGAAAACCCACATATTTGCCCTTTCTTTCCTCTTATTATTCATATTTCCACTGACCTCCCTGGCACAGGACACAACCAATGAGCATCCGACGCGAGTGAGAGCGGACTGGGCCGCCGATTCCGTCATCGTTGGCGGGAGCGCGGCAATGAGCCTGACGCTTCTGCTTTTAGAGAGCGAAATCTCACCCAGTCAATGCAAATGGTGCCGGCAAAATAGCTTCGACAACGCCGTGACGGATGCGTTAACCTGGCCGAATCCAAAGTATGCCGCCACCACTTCCGATATCATTGCCTTTGGGGTGATACCGGCACTCAGCCTGGGGGGCATCGCATTAAGCAGTTCCCTCAGCGGAAGATACCAGGAGTTGGGGCACGACACCATGATCATGGCCCAGGTTATCCTCCTCAATACGATGATCAACCAATTCACCAAACTCGTTGTCGGGCGAGAGCGGCCCTATGTCAGCAGAGGAAATATTGGCGGCTACAACAACGAAAATGATAAAAATCTCTCGTTTTATTCAGGGCATAGCAGCTTCGTCTTCGCTACGGTCGTAGGGGCGGCAACATTGGCGCACTACCAGGGCTACGATGCTGAGCCCTACATATGGGCGATAGGCATACCGCTTGCCACGCTTGTTGCCTATCTTCGCGTGGCTGCACAAAAGCATTACCTAAGCGATGTCCTGGTTGGTGCAGGCATAGGGTCGCTCATCGGATTCCTCATCCCCTACCTGCACCGCGAAAACGCAAAATCACAAAAATCAACACCACACTTGTGGGGAAGTGCAAACGAAAAAGGCTTCTTCCTGACCTATGGGTCACAATTTTAGAACATTTTCAGCTTAAATCACCGCATGCCCTCTGTCTCAGAACTGCAAGTACACGCAGACTGTTTATCCTTTGCTGCAATGCGAGGTATTTGGCCACAAGCGATTCTACCCACAAGCAATGCGTAGCATTGCAGGGGGTGTGGGGGAACGAGTTCCCCCACATAAAAAAGAAAAATGCTCTAACCGCCATCAAGTGCCAACAGGGCCTCGGCCGCATAGCTGGGATTGCCGCTGCGTTTATTCGAAAACGCCACAAGCAGTGAGCGTCCCTTCTCGGAGCCATGCCGTGCTGCCGCCTCAGCTGCAGCAACCCGAACGGTTGGCTCTGCGAGAAAAGACCCCGCAACTCGAAGCAACCCCTCAATACAGGCCTCACTACCATAGTCACGAAGCGCCAGAACCGCCGGATAAACAAATCGCTCATCGTTCAAATACGCCACCAGCGAAGGCTCCAGCGACAGCCGCAATGCGGCATCGCCCAGGCTCAGGCGAGCGAGTAACACGTGAAATGCTTCCACCCCAAGTGCATACCTGGCCTGTTCTGTCAATACTTCCTCCGCCCAGGACGGACGCAAACGGCAAATCGCCTGGCTGGCTAAAATGCGCAAATCTTCATCCTTCGAGCTGGTGCCTGCCCGCACGCGCGCCAAATAGTCTTCCCCCTCTTCATTGCGAAGCTCAGCCACCCAAAACGCCTGATAACGAACATCCGCATCAGCGTCATCAAAACACCGGCGATAATACGCTGTCAGCGCATCCTCCAGCGTCCCTTCCAGACGCGAAATCAAAACCAGCAGCCCTTGCCGCACCAGGGGATCGACTTCCTCATCACCCACCCATGCGACAAGATGTTCGCGAAACCCAGGCTCCTTGAGCGTCTCTACGCTGCAAAGCGCCAACAAGCCCTCTCGAACATCTCGATACTCGCTCCCCAACAAACGCAAAACCAAGGACTGAAAGGCTGACGACCCAAGCCCACAAAGAACCTCAAGTCCAGACGCTCGTCGACTGGCCGAACCATGGCTCAACGCTGATAACAACACAGACTCGTCCATGACTGACTCCTCGCATGCCCCAGATAAAAAAAATGGTCGGCACATATGTGCCAACCACTACGGAGGCGGAGGGATTCGAACCCCCGGTACTCGCAAAAGTACAACGGTTTTCAAGACCGCCGCTATCGACCGCTCAGCCACACCTCCGTCTGCGCTTCTATGCTCTTTGCGCCGTTTATGCAACCCATTTTGGCTCAAAAAAAACCACGGGCAAATGCCCGTGGCAAATCATACTTAGTATAAACCTAAATCCCTGACACGCGCTTCGGATAGCGAATCACCAAACTCTTATCAGCCTCGCTCGTCACAAGATTGATCTGCACTGGCGATCCTGTGCGCATGCTGCAATAGCTTGACTCAAAGTTTACCATGAAGTCCCTGTCCAACACATAAGGCTTGAAGTTCTTGTCGTCCGTCTCACCCTTGGGCACCGTCCCAACGTCAATTGAGAACTCATTGCAGAGGAAATACTCGCGATCCGAGTTGGCAAAATACGCCTTCGTATTGCAGCCATGCATGCAGGTACAGGCTGGACCAGGATTCGCACGAGGCCTGTCTGTAGGAACGCCATCAAAAGACTCGTTGCAGTCCGAGGGCAAACATGTCAGAGGCATCGCCTCTGTGCAGATCGTATTGACGGCCTCACCAATCCGCTGGCCAATGGCACCAAGCACGGGACCAAACGCACCGTTATCGCCATTGGAATCCTCAGAACACACCTGCTCGGCGCCGCCACTGGCGGTAGCAGAATAAAATGCCTCACTCTTGCAGCAAATCGGCGCATAAATCGGATCATTGTCAAACATCTCGCCAAACAACTGATAACGATAGCTCTGGTTACCGGCATCGCCACACCAGTTTTCGGGGAATGCCGTATTATAGCGAACACCGCGATCGCGATTGATGATCGACGCCACAATCACATCCGATTTCGCCATGGCATCCAGTTCCCTGATTATCTCAGCCGGCGTCAAACCCGATGAACCATTAAAAAGATCAGCGCGATCTTTCTTGTAGAGCGGCTCGTTGCTGACCTTTACAAGGTCAAGAATCGTTCTGAAATACGAAGCACGGGTATCGAGGAAATTATCGCACCGCTTCTTGCCCGCCGCATCTATCGGGCAGTAGATATACGCCTCTGCCACGCAGTCTACTGGATTGTCAACGCACCACTCAAGTGCTCTGCGTGACGTTTCCGTCCCATCCACACACCAGGCACGAAGCGACTTTGTCACGCCCTCATAGGTCACCAGCTGACCGGGAGACGTAATCAACTCACTGCCGCCTGTCAAAGATGCCCGTTGCACTCTGTCGTCGCGCGTCATCACACAACTGTCTTCAATGTTGCGGCGCGTTTCGCACTGAACCGTCTGATCGTTCTGAATGTGCCCGCTGCTGCGCTCTGTGTCACTGCAGTCATTCTCATCCGTGACAAACACTATCGAAAGAATCGAGTCAGGACGCTTAAACTCATGCTCTGTTAAAAGCACCTTCCTCAGCGTCGAAAGACCACGCTCAATGGGCATGCCTTCATTGCCTACCAACGCCTGGCAACGGAAAAGATTGCGTATCTTTGTCGTTCGCTCCGCCACAGGAAGATCCACAAAATCTCTGCTCTCGATCCAATTCTTCCCACCCACAAAGTAGCGCGAACACTCCAACGCCATCGCATCAATATCGGCATCCGTCAGCTTCTCACAGCCCGTCACACACGAAGGATCCCTGTTGATCGTCCTGAGCAGGCTGCGGACAGACTGCCTCTTGAGACCGTCGGTGGTAAAATTCAACCGCGGAGACGTCAAAAATCGATCACTCGTCGTCGTCGTCGCCAAACGGAAATCCGCATTCGCCTGAATCAGCTTGCCGATAAAACTTCCGAAGTTCTCATCCAGATTCTCCTGCTCATCAAGCATTGAGTTCGAATCGTCAATGACAAACAAAATGTCAACGCTTCGTGCCGAACCAGAATCCAGAACCTGCTTCTTGCCAGCACTCAATGACGTGGAAAACGGTGTCAGTCCGTGCTCATTACAGGCCATGCCACATACAAGCGATACCGCCGCCGCACTCACACAACCAACTGTCAACAATTTGCTCTTCAATCGCATATCAGAACTCCTGGATACCTAGTCGATGACTGTACCTGTCACACGATGTCGCACAGTACGCGCTGGCGCCGCGTACACAATGAACCTCAAACCGAAGCCAAGTTTAGCACACCAGCAACACCTTGTAAAGAAGACCTGCCAACATCTCTCCCCCCAAGACACTGGCATCAAAGCACGCTCACACTAAAAACGCTGCCCCGTCTTGGCAAAAAACTTCATCAAATCCCAAAACAAATACCCGCTAAGAACCAGCAGCAACACACCCACAATCCAGGGAAGAAACACAAAACTCAACACACTGCCGCCCAGCGCGATCGCCAAAACCGTCTTCTTGCGGCGACCCTGCACCCTCACAAGATTATTCATCTCCACCTCCAAACACACGCACAACACACGCACAGCACAAATTCGTGCCTTGCTCAGACCAGCAAAACCATACTATACACAATAGCCACAATGCCGCTCAAGGCAAAACCTGCCCGACAATGGCACACTACGGCACTAAACTCAAGAACGCCTTTACAACCACACCAACTGACTGCCACGAGAAAACACATGCCTTCATTCAAAAAAAAATGCATCGACCTCATTCCCGCCGCACTCACAAGCCGTGCCCTCGGCGCCATCTCCGACATCCACTTCCCCAAAACCATCCAGCACGCCATCAACTTCGCCTACGCCAAAATCGCAAACCTTAACATGGATGAAGCCGAATCCCCCCTCCAGGACTACAACTCCCTCAATGCCCTCTTCACCAGAAAACTCAAACCAAACGCACGAACTCTCGAAAACGCCGACATCATTTCACCCGTCGACGGAAAACTCTCCGGCTTCGGACGCGCACAGCAGGGAAGCGTTATCGAAGCCAAAAAACAACACTTCACCCTCGAACAACTCATCGGCACCTCCGCCCAGGCTGACTGGCTCAACGACGCCTACTATTTCATCATCTACCTCTCACCAAGAAACTACCACCGCATCCACGCACCCGCCACCGGCACCATCACACACCTGAGCTACGTCCCAGGAAGACTCCTGCCCGTCAACCGGCTGGGACTGACTATGGTCGATGACCTCTTCCCAACCAACGAACGCCTCACCACACTTATGCTCGACAAAAAACAACGACACCTCGCCATCGTAAAAGTCGGCGCCACCTGCGTTGGAAGAATTACAACCACATACAACACCCTCACCACAAACGACGCCCATAAACGACACCCCCTCTGCGAAGCACTGCCCGAACCCGTACACGTACAGGCCGGCGACGAAATCGCCACCTTCAACCTCGGAAGCACCATCGTCCTCCTCCTGCAGGGCAAAAACTTCCACCCAAACCCTGCCCTCACACTCAATCAGCCCATCACACTGGGAACCGCGCTGGGCGCCTACCATACCTGACACCACTCAGATATAACTCAAAAGCCATCAAACCCACAGACAACCACCACCCCCGGCCGCTTCGCGACCCCTTCCCGCAAGAATCGCGAAAAATTACACGTAGAATTTCCGCTTTGCCCATTTTTGGGTTAATATGGCTTGGTCTTTTTGAAACCGAAAGGTTAAATGTTCAACCTCAGACTTGAGCTCATCATAAGTGCAAAGGCAACATGGATACCGAAGATAAACTCAATGCTGCAAACCACGACGCGTCTTTCGATCCAGACGCAGCCGAACTCCTCAAAGATCTCGAAGATGACGAAGAGGATGATGCTGCCCAAGATGCCACTGCCCAAAGCAGCCCGTCGCTGGTACGGCTCTTATCTTCCGCCTCAGAGCTGGAAACCATCGCCACCGTGCCAAGCCTCCCCATCGTTTCGCAAAAAAACCAGGAAAACGACATCATCGAACGATATCGGCAATCCGTCGCCGAAGTCTCCCTCCTCAACGCCGACAACACCCCCGAACAAACACCACAAACACCTCCACCACCACCCGCCAT
>WQTY01000077.1 GCA_009786045.1 Pseudomonadota bacterium
TTCAGCCCGAACCAGAAGACGAAGCTGCGCCCAGTGATGAGATTCAGTCTTTGGTGCTCGAACATGTCGATCCTTCCCAAATTTCGGGAAGCCTGAATGTCGATTATCAGTCCCTTTCGTCGGAAGTTGCGATTGTCATCGACGAAGAGGCCTTCCTGGACATCGTGCCTGACCAGATGCCGCCGCCTTCGCCTTTGGGGGCGCGCCATGAATCCGCAATAACCGATTCGAGCGTTCAGGATATTGCGGCGCCTGAGGCAGAGCTGGAAGCGCCGGAAGTTACCCGTCACCTGGCCGAAGCTGCTGTCACGGTAAAGCAACAGGCCGGTGTTCAGCATACCAGCCCCGATGAAAAGGTGACCTGGCCTCTCCTGCCAGACGCTGACATGTTTGAGGAATCTTCGCCCGATGATGTCACCCATGTCATTTCCTGGCCGCCCGAGGAGAACTGGACGACAACAGGCCTTTCTTCCGAAAATCCGGCAGAGGCCGATGACGTTTCCGAAGAAGCACCCGACAAACGGGTCAGATTTGCTGAGCAGGAGGCCTTGGCCAGCATCAGTACAGAAGTCGGGATGGCGGGTTTGACCGAGGACGAGAAGACGAACGATCTCTCGCACCGTGTTGTCGAAGTGAGAACACAAAAAGCAATCGCCAGCGCTCTGGATCATGAGCAAACAAACGATCTGTCTCTGGTGCGCGAACAAATCGTTTCAGAGAGCAATGCTCAGCAAAGTCATGAGATGACGCTTCGCCGCGATATCATTGAGAGCGCCACGACTGCCGAGATTCCGGGCGATGCTGTCGAAAAGGCTCTCAAACAGTTTGACGATGTTTCTTTTGAATCCCCACAGGAAGCCAGTCCGTCTTCTGCCATCACGGCTCAGGCTGCACCAACGTCGCAGGCGTTAAAAATGACTTCCCCGGTGTCGGTGATTGAAGAAGTCCTGGCATCAGAAGCCCCCCAGCCGAATCCGGTCTTTTCGTTATCCGCTTCAGAACTGTCCGCTGTGCGCGTGGCGCTCAATACCCTGCAGCAATGTGTTCCCCTCGACGACCCGACCGACCAGGATGCCCTGCGCCGTGCCGTGTCGCTCGTTTCGGCGCTGGAAGCAAGTGCGAGCCATGAGGCTTTGCCGGCTGTCACGAAAGAAGATTCGGAGTCTGATGCCACGAACGCAGATGTCCCTGAGCAGGAAATCTCTTCAGACGATGCGGTTTTAGAAGAGGGCATTTCGGAGCGCTTTAAGGTCTTCCAGCGCGACGAATTAGAGACCATGATGCGATCAGGCTCAGATCATTCGCCGGTGTATAAAGCGCAAACGGCCGACGTGGATGAAGATGAGAGCTCAGATAAGCTCAAAATCAGAAAACAAAGTGAATTGCGCAGACTTCTGGTCACTGCCGAGTACGACTCTGTATCCATTAATCTGCCAATTGCTCGGGAGGAACCCATTTCCGGCATGCCGCCGGGAGAGGTGCGGCAGCTGTTTGAGCAGGAAAATGAACTCCATATCTATCTGGAGAACGTCATCCGCGACCGGGAATCTGAGGCCGGCACAGAGGGTAAAGAGGAATCAAGATCTCAGGGAAACGAGCAGGAACGCCGTTCTGGCTCAGGGCTTCGTTCTGCCCCCGTTTTTGCGCCTAAAGTCCGTGTCGTACCAAAGCCCGAGCCAGAACGCACCAATGTCACCCGAAAAAACAGCTTTGATATGCCCATGAGCCAGGAAAATCCTGAATTTGCTCAGCGCTTTTTCGAAGAAGACGAAACGGAACTCGCTCGCTTTTACTCGCTCTGCCTCACAAACAGACGCCTCTGGAGCATCGAAGCCCAAAAGAATCATCTGCGTACTTATGAGTCCTACAATTTGGAAAATATCCAATGGGTCGCTTTGCGGGAAGAAAAGAACTGGGCGTGGCTGATTATCAATGTTTTAGGCATTCTTGCCATGGTGATTGCCATGCTCACCATTCCAAGGACAATTTTTCTGGTGCTGCTTATCTATGCCTTCTTCATGTTGCCGATTTGCTACCTGGCGTCCTTCAGAACGATGATTCAGGTTGGTCTCAGCAATACGACCCTTCGGGGAAAACACCGCATTACGCGGGCAAACCGCGATGCCGCCATGAAGTTTCTGAATAAGCTTGAGCTTGCCCGCAGCGAACGGCAGCGAGCTATCAGCCAGGGCGATGGGTAAATATAACGATGGTAGTGTCAAGCGTGTTTCGCAAAAGGGATTTGACGCTTAGTATAATACCATTTTATACCATTTTCAAGTCAATCAAAGACTGTATGATATGTCGAAACATCATGGATGATGCAAGGCCATGGATTTCAATTCCAGCATTGACTTAGAAATGGTATTAAAACCAAGCGTAAAATTTCGCGTCACAGCAATAATGCACGCATAACGGCATGACGTGGTTGCTCCGTTGCCATTCGAAATGACCTTGCACGCCAATAGTCTACGTTTGATTTAGAAATAGTATTAGAACGCCTGGCACAACAAAAAAGGGAACAAGCTTTCGCTGTTCCCTTAATGCACTGGCAAAAATGCCCGAAATTTAGAACTCAGTCACAACTTTGACGCTTAAACCTTCGCTGTTGACGCCGAACGACATGCTGTATTTCACGCCAAGATCCATATCAGGCATGATTGAAGCAAGCGTCTTGTAGTCGAATATGAAGCTTATGAAGCTGTCTGACTGCTTTGGTTCGGTCTTGCCCAAAACCTGAATATCGATTTCTTGTCCGGCGGCCAGAAGAAGGCCGTTGTCGGTGAGCAGCGTGGAGACATTAAGTGGGATACCCGCGAGCTTTGACAGGTCTACCTTCTCAGCTTTGCCCTTCGCGAATTTGAGCTTGGAGAGTTCTTTAACGCCAAGCGCCTGAGTGCCCATCTTAAGTATGGCGCCAAGATCCTTTCCAAGAACGCTTGCGGCGATGTCAATCTGCTTGATATCATTGTTTTCGTCCAGCTCAAGTCCCTGAAGGTAAGCGGAGAAACCATTCAAAGTTTTGATGGCGGAAAACTGAGGGGCCATCGAGAGGAGCTCAGGCAAAGCAGCGGCGCCCTCTGCCATGTCGTTGAGGAAGCTGAGCGAATCACACTTGTAGGGGCTTTTCGAAATTTTCGAAGAAATGCCTGCCAGGAAATCGACTGTCTTGCCAATGTTCAGAGAGAATGACAGGCCGGCAAGGGTCTTGTCGTTGGAGAAATCAAGTACCGTCGATTTGAGTCCCTGAATGGCCGACAATGTTTCCGCAGAAGCGAGCGTCGTGGTGAAATCGTAGGAGATACTCTTCCCGTCCATGGTCATGCGTACGACGGTGCGGGGGAAAATCCCTGCCAACCCGCTGATTTCGCTGGCGCAGACTTCGGACAGAGCCTCGCCGTCGAGCAATAACTCACTCATCGCTTTGCCCAACAACCCCTGGCTCTTGAGGACTTTGTCGGTAATGCCCTTATTATCGATGAAACCGAGCCCAATGGGGCGGTTATCAAGTGAGCCCAGTGCGGACTTGTCGAGGGGTTTTGCAGCTGCGCTGAGCGTGGCGTTGACAGAATCCTGGTCGACTTTGCTCGAAAGAGGGATAGCAAGCGTCACGATGTTTTTGCTGTAGTGCACGAACACACTAAAACCATCATCATCGCCCTCATCACCCAAATCATAGCGTATCCATTGTTCGCCCTTGATATCCAGCGTCTTTATCCGAACAACCTCTTTGATATCTTCCTCGCTGCCCATTGCCTTGATGGCACTCTTTACGGTGCCTTCAAGCTTTTCCCTGAGGACGGTGGCATCAATCGCCGTCCCCTTGGCAACGAGGTACTCGTCTGTCAGGTAAATCGCCGAGTCTGAACGCCCAAGAGGATCCATGCCCCAGGAGGGTGCCACATTTTTATAGTCATCCAAAAGGGGCTTAAATTCCTTCATCCAAAGGCTATAGAAGGCCGTCATCTCGTCGTCATCGATTTTTTTGACTAACGCGTTCGTTTTATCCATCATTTCCTTGCTGCGCGCAAAGAGGCTCTTCATGACGGGATCTTCCATGTCGTATTCGCGCGTGCTGACGAAAGCCATCACCGTGTCCGAAGGAATGAACTTCAGCAATGCATTGACGTCGGCTTTGTTCCAGTTCGCCAAATCTATGCTGACGGCGGCCTGTTGCTGAGCGGCACCATCGGCGGCCTGTTGCTGAGCGGCACCATCGGGAGTCTTTTCGGTTTTCTTGTCACAGCCAAATGCGAAGAACAAACTCGACGCAGCCAAAATCAAAACAGTTTTTTTCATGCCAATCTCCGAGGATTTCACCGTGTGACAGCCTTTACCCTTCCACAATGGCTTGGCAAAGGCCACAATCATGTGGCCCGACGATTGTCCATTTTTTCGGAATGCAAGCAACGAAAAAACCGTTTGCTATTGGTCAGCCCATAACTGCTTTTCGTTGACTGGGTCCGCGCTCTATTTGCCTGTGCAAATACGAGCGCGGCGCAGGCTATCTGGCCAGAGAGGGCCAGATACGCCTGCGCACATTTGGGGGGCAAGGAGGAGAGGCTTTTGAGTTCGGGCTTGATGCCGCCAAAATCAAAACTGTCCCTTTCATGCCAGTCTCCGAGAATAAAAAACGCCTAGAGTTCAGTCACAATGCGTAAGCGCAGGCCTTTGTCGTCAACACCCAACGATGCGCCATACTTCATATCCAATCTGGGGACATCATGCCTGATCTGAGAGAAGGCACCGTAATCAAGCATGATGCTGACAAAGTTGTTTGTTTTTTTTGGCTTGGTTTTGCCCAAAACCTCGATGTCGAGCCCCTCGCCATTGGTGGTTACGATTAAACCGGTATCGGTAACCAGGGATTGGATGATGCGCAACCAATCATCAGATGTTTTTGAATTGTCTATCGTTTCGACTTTGCCCTTCTCGAAGGTGAGCTTGTTGAGTGACTCGTCATCCGCAATCTGGACAAGCGGCTGGAGTGTCGCGGTAAAATCCTTGCCGAGAAGGTTCATTGCCATGGTCATGTTCTTGATCTCATTATCCTCATCATATTCAACGTTCCAAACGTATGCAGAAAAGCTGGTCAGGTTCATGAAAAATGCATAGGCAGCGGCATACTCCTCAAGCATGGGCGAGGCCAGAATATCGGGTACGGAGGATACTAACTCTGCGAATTTGTTAAGGAAGTTGAGTGAATCACAATGAAAGGGCTTTTTCGAAATATGCTCACCGGTATCCAGCAAAAAGTTGAACAGCCTGCTGACATCGAAAGACACTGCCAGGCTGCCGATCATTTTATTGTCAGAAAAATCCATGACCGTCGACGTGAGTCCCTGAAGCGTCGACAACACTTCCTTCGAAGATGGCACCGCTGTGAAGTCGAGTGTGACGGATTGCCCGTCTGTTGCGATTTGAATGAAGGTTCGTGGAAAAATATTTGCCAAAATGCCAATTTCTTTCTCACAGACGGCGGACACGGGTGCATCGGATAGAAACATTTTACTCAAATCCTTGCCCAAAATACCCTGACGCTTAAGGGTCATGTCGACGAGGCGTTTTGTGTCGACAAAACCAAGCGACGCGGGACGGATGCCAAGCGCTCCAAACACCGATTTGTCGACAGGCACTGGCGCAGGCACAAGCGTCGCATGAAGGGCATCCAGGTTCATCTTGCGCGAATGGGGAATCACAAGCGTCACGATACTTTTGCCGTAATGCATGTATACGGTGTGTTCCACGCCCGAAAGCCCATAGCTTATCCAGGCTTCGCCCAAGACAGCCAGCGCTTCAATCGGAAGGACTTGTCCTGCCTGGGCGCCAAAATATTCTTCGATATTTATCAAAAGACTTTCAACTTTTTTTGCAAAAATAGCACTGTCATTGACCGATTGCTTGAGCACGACATAGTCGCCCGTCAGGTACATGACCGAGTCTGTACGCCCCAGAGGATCCATGCCCCACAACGGCGCTGTATTCTTATAGTCCTCGAAAGATGGCCTGATTTCCTTGTCGATGTAAAGGCCGAGGTGCTGTCCGATCTCCTTGTCTTTCGCACTGGCCCCTTCAATAAACCCCAACAGCAGCAAGTCATACAATTTTAGCGTATGTGCAAGGAGACTCTTCATTTCAGCTGCGTTCATGTCATATTCGCGCGTGCTGATAAAAACGACGGGCGCGTCCGATGGGATGAACGTTAGCAAACTGTTAATTTCGGTCTTGTGCCACTCCGCCACCGACCTTGCAACATGACTGTCAGCCTCCTGCACCGCCCTTGCTGCATCTTTGTCAGCTTCCTGCTGTGCCGACTGAACGCCGCCACCAGAGGTCGTTTTGTGGCAGCCATACGCAAAAAGCAAACTCGACGCCGCCAGAATCCATATTGTCTTTTTCATGCCAGTCTCCCGAAAATAAAATATCTAAAATTCAGCCATAAGATGTAAACGCAAACCATCGTTGTCAACACCCAATGACGCATCAAACTTCATGTCCATTCTGAAAAGCTCAGGATTGATCTGAGAGAGGGCACCATAGTCGAGCGTGAAGCGTATAAAGTTGTCTGTTTTCTTTGGCTCGGTCCTGCTCAAAACCTTAATGTCGATGCCTTTTCCACTGGTCCAGATGAGTCCTGCATCGGTGGCCAGAGATTGGACAACGTGCGGAAACTCAAATGCCTCCGACAGATCTGCCGTCTCGACTTTGCCCTTTTTGAAGGTAAGCCCGGCGAGGGATTCTTCGTCCATGGCCCGGACAAGTGTTCGGAGTGTCGAGGCTGGCTCCCTGCCAAGAAGGTTCGCTGCATAGGCAACGCGCTTGAGATCGCCGTCCTCATCCAGCACAGGGTTCCAGACGTATGCAGAAAAAGAGGTCAATGCCTTGATATAGGCAACCACAGAAGCCAACTCGTCCAACTCGGAAGAGGCTAAAAGCTTGGGCACAGAAACTGCCAGTTCCGCAAGTTCGTTAAGGACGTCGAACGAGTCACACTCGAAGGGCTTTTGCACAATGCGTGCGCCAATATCCGCAAAAAAACTGATCGACCTGCCAACATCAAAGGAGAGCGCCAGGCTGGCAAACATCTTATTGTCAGAGAAATCCATCACCGCCGTCGTGAGTGCCTGGAGGGCCAAAAGCGTTTCATGGGAAGAGAGCGCAGTGGTGATATCAAAAGCCACAGTTTTTTCGTCTATGCGGGCGCGGACGATGGTTTGGGGGAAAATGCCTGCCAGCATGGCAATCTCTGCCCTGCAAACGGCGGACGCAGGATCGGCGTTGGAGAAGAACCAGTCATGACTTAAAGCTTCCACAGCCTCGGCCAGGAAGCCCTTGGTGTTGGCGATACCCAACATAATAGGGCGATCGTCGAGCGAACCAAACACCGATTCGTCGACAGGATTTGCTGCCGGGATGATCGTTGCGCTGACAGCGTTCAAATTTGCCTTGTCTGAAAGGGGGATGGCAATCGTGACGACGTCTTTGCCGTAATGAACGAGCACACTCTCTTCCTCGTCAACCACACCATAACGTGTCCAGATCTCGCCCCTGACATTCACCATTTCAATTTGAAATACCTCTTCATCCACATCAAAATCCTTTTCTATCGCTCTCAGAGCGTTCTCAACGCCTGTCCTCAAAACGGCGCCATCCACCACCGACGTTTTGACCACAAAATGTTCGTTCGTCAGGTACATGGCAAAGTCTGTTCGCCCCAGAGGATCCATCCCCCACAACGGCGCAGTATTTTCATAATCTTCAAGGAGAGGTTTGAGTTCCCTGTCAAAGATGATCTGGATGAGTTTAAATTCCTCATCGTCAAGCTCTTCAGCGAGCACCAACAGGAGCCTTTCAGATAACTTTAGTGAATAGGCAAGGAGGGCTTTTACTTCAGGATCGTCCAGGTCGTATTCGCGGGTACTGACAAGGGCCACGCTCACATCTGACGGGATGAAGTTTAACAGGCTGTTAATATTATTAGTCTTGTTCAGTTTTGTGTTTGGTGCATGATGCTGTACCGATTGAACCACAGCCATTGCACTCGGTGCATTGCTCTCAGCCACCTGCTGTGCCGATTGAATCACACCCTCAGAAGTCGTTTTGTTGCAGCCATACGCAAAAATTAAACTTGATATGGCCAGAATTCCTATTGTCTTTTTCATGCTAAACTCCCCAAATTGTTTCCAGATACAATTCCTCTGCGAGATAAAAGGACAACAATGATACATCATGGGAGACTTACTGTGCAAGGACGTCGGACAGGTGTGGGTTTCAAAATCTTATTCCGAGGTGGGGTTTGTGCGCGAACAGGACAATCGTGCCCTTGCATGTCACCCATCCACAAGCGATACGAAGTATCGCAGGGAGTGTGGGGGAACAGGTTCCCCCACGAAAAAACCTGTAGGGGCGACCATCCCGGTCGCCCGTGCGACGCAGTCGCCAAAGCCGGGCGTTGCGGGGCCGGCGATTGAGG
>WQTY01000078.1 GCA_009786045.1 Pseudomonadota bacterium
CAGTGATAGGGCGAGTGCGATAGCAGCGCAGGGGGCTTGCCCCCTTTCACAAAGGGGGTGGCGCCGCAGGCGACGGGGGTTTCGCCCCCTCAAACTGCCTTCCAAACCCGCGTCTATGCCCTTATTTTGCCTTGCGGGATTGACATCGCGGCGAGAGTTCACCATATTTTGCAACAGGAGATGGAGGGGGGAGCTCGCCGGCTCCTCGGTACGTCCCGATATCAGGCGCAAGTGACATCCCGGAGCCGTCGCTGTCGCCCGGGTTCTGCGCGCAGGCGCACACCGCGATTGAACGTCCATCCTCTGGAGAAAGATACATGCATCGACACAAACGAGGCCTTGCGCTGCTCATCGCTGTTCTATTATCGCCACTCGCCTGCACCGAGGTCGACGATCAGACCCTCCCCGCCCCCATTGATGAGTGCCCGGATAATCCCAAGAAAACCGCACCAGGCGTTTGCGGCTGTAACGAGGACGACATCATTGATATATCGACCGGCATGCATCTCTGCATTCTCAGGCGGTGTATGGAAGAGGCTGACTACGATCCCAGCTGCCGGATTACTGACCTGTGCCCCTATGATCCCAACAAACGTCTCCCAGGCACCTGCGGCTGCGGTATCTCCGACACGCCCTACATCAATGGCGTTCCACACTGCCTGGCCCCCGGCATGGATCTCTGCCCCGATGATCCTAACAAATTCCAGCCGGGCATCTGCGGCTGCGGCGCCGAAGATACCATCGATGGCACGACGGGGATCCCTTTTTGCCTCGGCAATGACATCGACCTTTGTCCCACCGATCCCAACAAGCGCCTGCCAGGCGTTTGCGGCTGCGGCACACCGGATGACCTGGATCCGGAAACCGGCTTCCCGGCATGCCTTAACGATCGCGTCGATCTTTGTCCCACCGATCCCAATAAGACCCGTCCGGGCATCTGCGGCTGCGGCGAGCCCGATGTCGACACCGACGGTGACACAGTGGTGGACTGCCTGGATGGATGCCCCCTGGATCCCAGCAAAACCCAGCCGGGCATCTGCGGCTGCGGCATCGAAGACTCACCCGAAAACCTCGCAGATTCGGACAACGACACCATCCCGGACTGCATCGACTTTTGCCCCCAAAACCCCTACAAACACCTCGACGATTCGTGCGAATGCGATGAGCTCGCCCACAAACTCGACGATAACACGCTGTGCGCGCGAATCATCGCCGACAATGCCAGCCTGCTGAAACTCAGAGACGACTGGAACGCAGGAAACCTCGACAAAGCTGACGGTCTGTCATTCATTCTGCTCGAATCACTCGACCTTGGCACATCGCTTGATGCAGCCAGCGCCGCACAGTGGATCGGCATCGGCACCCAGGAACGGCCCTTTGATGCCATCTTCATCGGCAAACAAAACACCATCACCGCCACGCAAAGAGGCGCCCTCCTCCTGCTCGGCAATCAGGACAGCTCACACCATGGCCTCTTTGGCTACACCAGCAGCGCACGCATCGATGGCCTGAACGTTGCCCTCTCCCTCATCGGCAACGAATCCGTCGGCGGATTGATCGGACACGCCGAAAATACAACGGTCACCATGTCAGCCGCAACAGGCACAGTCACCGCCAATGCCTACGTCGGCGGGCTCGCTGGCCAGGCCATCAACTCAACCTTCGAAAACGTCGCCGCCGCACCCAACATCTATGGCCTGCAAAACAGCATCGGGGGATTGGTAGGACTCGCTTCCGGCACCACCATCCACCGCGCCTACACCGAAACTGACCTCATGGCGCCCGATGCCAGTCAGGTCGGCGGCCTGGTTGGCATGGCAACCCACGCCACCCATATTCGCAATGCCTACAGCCGCGGCACCGTCAGCGGTTCAGTACACACCGCCGGACTCGTCGGACTGCTCAACCGCTCCAGCATCCTCAACGCCTACACCACCGCGCACGTCACCTGCAGCGCCTCCCCATGCGCCGGCATTTCTGCCCTCGTCGACGGCGCCTCCACCATCAAAAACGTCTACACGACCGGAAGCATCACAGACAGCACGGCCTCGCCGGAAGATCCGCCAGCGCCAGAACCCCCTGCCCTCTCCCCGCTGGTCGCCGTCAGCAAGGACGACAGCAGCGTCTATCGCCACCTCTACTACTGGCAGGGCGCCATGGACTCTGAACCCACATTCCCAGAGGCACTGCTGCCCCATATCGAGGCATTCACCTACGTGAGCCTCGTCCCCGCCAACGCGCAAAACAAGCTCCTCATCCTGCTCCTCAACGAAAATATCGCCGCCGGCGCGTGCTCACTCGACGATGCCCCCATGACATGCCTCCAATGGACCCCAGAATCCTTCCGAATCGGCGTCTCCAGCATGCTCATTCCTGTCCTGAAATTTACGACCAGATAACCCCTGGGGAAACTGCTGGAGGGGGCAGCGCCCCCTGCGATGCTAACGCATCGCCCCTACTTTATCGCTGCATTGCAGATTGACTGGTTGCTCCTGAGCCATTGCCGCTTTTCCATGCTCATCAGCGCCATCACCCCATTAAACGACGATGCCAGTGACCAGACACCCACGCGTTTGTTCTGGGCCTCGAACTGGGCGGCACAAATCGCCGCCCGCTTCGATGACGAAAAAGCCGTAAACGAGAAAGCCAACCCCAGGCGCGCCATCTCGGTGCTAAAATCGACTTCAACCCCATTGTTGACGATCGCCAGATATGCCAGCTGGCGGCTGCCATACGCATCCACTGGGCAAACCCCTTCGGCACTGGGTGAATCGCAGGTAATGGTGAAGGGTCCGCTCTCAAGCAGCTGCTTTGCCTTCAAAAATGACTCATAACCATAAGGTTCGTTGTCGTTGGTATATTTCGAATCCGGGGTGCATTCCCAGTAATAGGCTGCATTTCGGATCTTCGTACACTCGGGGGCATCAATGCCATGAATCCTGAGGTTGCGTTTCGTCGGATTGCAGTCATCCCCGCTGACCATGGCCCAAATCGTATCGCCATCCGTCACCTGGATAAGCGTCGCCGGCGAACCATGCTTCGCCTGGCAATCCGGCAAAGCTTCGCCACATTTCCCATGAATGCATGGCCTGCTGCAAGTCTGCCTCACCGACCAGCTCAGGCAGCCATTTGTCCCGCGCGCGCATTCCAGTGTATAAAACCCGCTGCAGCTCAACTCACCCTCAGGGCAGCTATCCGTACAAATGACCGGCTGATCCGGATCCAGGTACGGCACACACATCGTCAGCGTCGCACGTTCCGACTCGGGCAGACTCATGCAATAGTCTTTGATGGCGTCCACCACATACGGTGCACACATCGACAGACTAAAACGCTCCGACTCGGGCAGACTCATACAATAAGCCCTTAACGCAGCATCGACATAATAGTCACATATCGATAAACCTGCACGCTCGGCTTCATCCAGGCTCAGGCAGTACTCTTCGAGCCCATCCGAGGTGGATCCGCTCACACAGCCACTTAACGCAAAAGGCAAAACCAAAGCCGATATAAGATTACCCCAACGTTTCATCGTACCCTACTCCGCTTTGCTGGCCCCCAACTTGAAGAGCAGACCAAACCTACCCAAAATTTGGCCATCTTACAAGACAACGTGCCCACAATCTAACCCCTTCCCGGCATCCGGCAAAATCCATGCAAAAAATGCGCACCGGCAAAGGTCAGGCCCTCACTTACAACTTGCAGGAAAACGGATCGGACTCGTTGCGTTCCTCAATCTGCATCATCTTATCCACACGGCGCTGGTGCCGGCCGCCCTCAAACTCCGACGCCAGGAACGCCCGCACAGCTTCACGCGCAATCGCCGGCCCCACCACATTGGCGCCCAGGCAAAGCACGTTGGCATCATTATGGTGCCGCGACATCATCGCCTCATAGGCATGGTGCACCAACGCCGCACGAACACCCTTCACCTTATTCGCCGCAATCGAAATCCCAATCCCCGTGCTGCACACCAACACACCAAAGGCCGACTCCCCGGAAACCACCGACAACCCCACGGCTTCGCCATAGTCTGGATAATCCGTCGACGCGGTATCGTGGGTGCCCTTATCCAAAACCTCNNACCCGAGNTCCGATAAAAACGCCTTCAGATCCTCCTTCATCCCAAAACCCGCGTGGTCACTTCCCACTGCAATTTTTTTACCCGATGTCATTGCCTGCTCCTATTTCCAATTTTCTGTGGGGGAACTCGTTCCCTCACACCCCCTGTGCTGTAGAAACAAGGCATGCCTTGTCTCTACGTATCGCTTTGGGTGAAGGGCCAAGTGTTATTGTTTGTGGCAACATATCTCGCCCTGCAAACAAAAGAAATGCCGTTCGCCTGACAAACTAGCATAGATCACCCAAATTCCCCTCCTGCACGTGTAAACACAGGCAGAGTGTTGCCTCTGCTCGCCATGCGAGGTATGGGGCTATACACGATACCCTCTGCCACTTCACCCACAAGCAATGCGCAGCATTGCAGGGGGTGTGGGGGAGCAATGCTCCCCCACAAAAAAACTATCGTTTCAACAGCAGTGCTTCCAGTGCCGTCACTGTTTCGTCAAATTCCTTAAGGGCCAGTTCGATTGGCGCAGGCGTTGAGAGATCAACGCCCGCCTCTCGAAGCAGTGTCACGGAATTTTTCGATCCGCCCGCCTTAAGCATGTCGATATAGCGCTGCGCATTTTCGGGCGAAGCCGCAATGAGCCTGGCAAACGACAATGCGCTCGAAAGCCCTGTCGCATAGCTGTACACATAATACTTGTAGTAAAAATGCGGAATGTACGCCCACTCATGGCCGTCGGCGGTATCTATCGTGTAGTCCGGCCCATAATACTTTCTCAGCAAAGTGGCATACAGGTCACTCAGCCACTGGGCCTGTATCGCCTCGCCTTGTTCTATCGCCGTGTGCGTCAGATACTCAAACTCGGCAAATAGTGTCTGGCGATAAATCGTGCCGCGTATGTTTTCGAGCTTCTGCACCAGCAAATCGATCCGCTCCGCATCCGTTTGGGCATGCCGGAGCATGTAGTCGTTCATCAGTGCCTCGTTGACCGTCGAAGCGATCTCGGCCAAGAACATCGTATAGTGGAACGACCCCGGCGGCTGTGCTTCCATCGCCAGAATGCTGTGCATCGAATGGCCAAACTCATGCGCCAGTGTCGATACATCATCAAGACCACCATGGTAATTCATCAAAATAAACGGCGCAATGCCATAGACTGAGCACGAATACGCCCCACTCGACTTATCCGCGTGCGGATACAAATCGATCGAACCCGACGACAACGACATCTCTTCCTTCAGCCGGGACACAAACGCTTCGCCCAAAGGCTCAAGCGCCGCTGCAATCAAAGCCGTTGCCTCTTCATAGGTATATTGCCTGGGCACCCCATCTGCCAAAGGCACATACATGTCATAAAGATGCACCGTATCCACTCCCATCACCTGCTTGCGAAGCGATACATAGCGATGCAGAGGCGCCAGATTGGCATTCACTGTCTGGACAAGGTTCTCATAAATCGATACGGGGATATCATCCTTATCGAGATACGCCTCCAAAGCCGTGTCGTAATGGCGTGCCCTGGCAAAGAGCACATCCAGCTTCAGCTGAGCCACATACGTACTCGCAAAGACATTCTCGTATGCCATCAGCGTCTTCATCAAACCTTCGACCGCGGCACGGCGAACGCTGCGCTCGGGACTGCGGCGATACTTGGTGTAATTTGACAGCGTCAGCTGAACCTCATGGCCAGACTCATCCCTGATAACGGGCAGTTTCATATCTATCCGAATCGAATCAAACACCTTTTCGGCATCCGACGGAATCTCATTGAGATCTATCTCCGCCCACAAATTGTCACCGGCAAGCATCAGCACGCGCTCCGCCTCCGCATTCAGCACGCGGGACGATCGGCGCATGAGGTTTCGGATATACGCCTCGGATGCCTGCAAACCCGGCTCAGCCGCCAAAAATGCCGCCAGCTGCTCTGGCGTCATCTTCAGAATGCCCGTGCGAATCCCCTTGGCCTTCTCCATTAAGATCGACAACACTGACAAAGCCCGCGTCTGCATCAGGCGCGTCTGCGTCGAAGGCTCCGTGTCAACCGTCATGTTGGCATAAAGCGTCAACCGGTTGACCGAGGTATGAAGCTCGAAATACATGTCCAGACACTGCTTAAGCGTCGCTGCATCCTCGAATGTGTGGCAGCCGTCGAGCCTGTTGAGTTCAGACGGAAGCCGGTTTAATGCTGCCTCAAAAGCTTCATTCGATTCAAAAAGGCGCGATTTGTTCCATTTAAAGCGCGCATCAATCTCCGCACGCGTTCTGAGGCCAACCCTCGTGCCAGAGGCTGCCTCGCCCTGCATCACCAATGCCTCCTCTCCCTGCAAAGCCCCGTGCGCAGCATGGGGAGCGTCTGCGCCGCAAACCGTCTGCACACAATACGGGCAAGGTGCCGGCTCACAGGGCGGCTGACAGCCACTCACGCCAAACATCACAGAACCAGCGGCCGCCGCCAACAATGCACCCAACACCCGTTTTCTTCTCATCATTGCCATGACTCCCAATCGTGAACAGGTAAACGCGCCGCACATCCCGGACACCTACCCCAAAACAACCCAAAATATTACGCGAACACGCCCACCCCTGCAAGCACGAATGGCCCCACATCTATCCCCACCACCCACAAAAATGACTCTCAAACCACATCCGGCTCACACCAAACCCAGGACACTTGCTCTCGCCAGATTTCGTTTGTCGTTCTGGCCGCTCTTATGGTAGTCGTACGCTGTTTCGGTGCGTCGTTTCGGTGCGTCTTCCGGAGGTATCATGAGGTTTCGTTACGCCTGCCTGCTGCTCATCATTATTTTTGCTTTCCCCACGACAGGCTTCGTCTGTGCCACGCGCGTCGAAAGGATGGAAGCCGACGTTGCGGCACTGCAGCTGCAGTTCAACGAAATTCAGCGCCGCATCAACAACGACCAGACCCAGCTCACTGAGATGATCCTGCGCGCCGACAAAAAACTCGAAGAACTCGGCGAAGCCCAGGGACAAACCCACGACCGGGTCGCACAGCAAAACGTCCAGCTTGCCCTCGAACTCGAACAGGAAAGAGCCGAAATCGCCGCCATGCGAAACCGGCTTGATATCCAGCAGCGCAACCTCGAAGATCTCCAGGAGGGCGTGCGCGCCATCATGGGAAGTGCAGCATCGACCTCCGCAGGCTCCACCCTTATCCTGCCCAGCGACCAAAATGGCCTCTTCCAGTTCATCGAAGCAAGGCGCGCCGCCAACGATGCCCCCGCCAAACGCGCCGCCATCCTCGAATACCTCAAGCGCTACCCAAATGCCCCCCAGCTCGAACCCCTGCTGGCAGAACTCATCACCGATGACTCAAATGCCGGTCTGGACAGAGAAGCCATCACCCAGGCCAGCAATTACCTAAAGCTCTTCCCCCAGGGCCCCTCAAGAAACGAAGTCATCTACAGGATGGGCGTCAGCGGACTGCGCATCGGAAACTGCGATCTGGCCATCAAATCCTTCGAAACACTCAGTGCTCTCGGCTACGCCGATTCAGCACAGCAGCTAAGAAACGCCAGAGCATCATGCCGGTGATAATCCCCCTGCACCGCCTACCCACACAACACGCCTACCCACGCTCAGGCAAATTCTCATGAAAAACAGGTGCCGTCGGGAAAACACCATGCCCCTCGACGAAATCGAAATACGCGAAATGGCCATTGATGATCTGGCCGACGTGTTCAACCTGGGAGAGCGCCTGTTCAAAGCAGGCCTCTGGCCCGCGCTCTATCGTACCTGGGACGAGTACGAAGTCGTCAACTTCTTCGCCTCCGACACCGAAACGTGTCTCGTCGCCAGGCTCGACAATAAACTCGTCGGGTTTGCCCTGGGCAGCTTCATCGAAAAGCGCCGAAGCGCCTGGCGATATGGCTATATCGTCTGGCTGGGCGTCGACCCGGACATCAAGCGCTCAGGCATCGGCAGTGAACTCTTCTCCGCCATGAAGGAAAAGTTCATCGAACTTGGCGCGCGCATGATCTTTATTGATACCGATGCCCGCAATGACGCCGCCATCAATTTTTTCAAAAAATTAGGCTTCGACCACGAAAACAAACACATCTACATGTCGCTGAACCTGACGCACCACCCCGAATACAAACAGCACCGAAAATCTTCCAAAAAATGGCGCATCAAACCCGAAGCACAGCCACCCTCCCCCGAGCTCAAACAGCACCGGAAATCTTCCTCCAAAGACCAGACGGATGTTTAAGAGGATCTGATTTAAGCCCATAAACCTTTGTTCGCCATGATGAGCGGCTGGCTTCGCTACCCATCCACAAGCGATGCGCAGCATCGCAGGGGGTG
>WQTY01000079.1 GCA_009786045.1 Pseudomonadota bacterium
GAATGGACAGTCGCGCGTGGCTCAATGCGTTAGAGGCGGGCGAAGAGATCTGCCATTTCGATGGCTGACAGCGCCGCTTCAGCGCCTTTGTTTCCGGCCTTTGTGCCGGCACGATCAATGGCCTGCTCAAGGGTATCGGCGGTAATCACACCATAGGCAATGGGCGTGTGGTGCTGGAGTGAAACGTGCGCGATGCCCTTGGTGCATTCGGCAGAAATATAGTCAAAGTGCGGTGTTGCGCCGCGGAGAAGGGCTCCGAGACAGATGATGGCATCGAAAGTCTGGCCAGAGGCCAGGCGATCCGCCATGACCGGGATTTCGAAACAGCCGGGTACCTTGTAGACATGGACCTTTTCGGTGTCGCCCCCGTGACGGCGTATGGCATCAAGGGCACCCTCCAGGAGGCGATCTGTGATAAAACTATTAAACCGCGCAACGATGATGGCAAATGATTTGCCTTGAGCGTTTAAGTTGCCTTCGTGGATCATGGCCCTAGACCTCTTTGGGGGTGAGTGACAGCGTTTCGATGATGCGCAGGCCGAAGCCATCAAGTGCCGTCAGTTTTCGAGGAGAGTCGGTAAGGATGCGCATATCGGAGACACCGAGGGCGCGCAGGCACTGAGCGCCGATGCCAAAGAGCCTGTCATCGGGGGCAATGCGGTTGATGGCGTCATCATCCTGATCTTGCTGGNCGCCGCTGGCGCCAAGTGCCAGTTCGAGGCTGTTCTTTTCGCTCGCGATGTAGAGCAAAATCCCCGTGCNGGNCTGNCGGATGCGGTCAATGGCACCCACAAGGGAATGCGAACTGTCATCCAGTGCCAGGGCGTCAATCCAGAGTGTACCGCTGTGAACGCGTACCAGGGGAGTGGTGTCGGAAGTTTTGTCCCATCCATAGACCAGCGCCAGGTGGCAGCTGCCATCAATACCGCTTTGGAAAACGTGTGCTGTGAATCCGGCGGCGATGCCTTTGGTCAGGGGCTCGCTCTTGATGCATTCCACCAGAGATTCGCTCCGCAGGCGATAGGCGACCAGGTCGGCGATTGTCACAATGGGCATGCCATGGATTTGTGCGAATATCTCCAGGTCAGGCATGCGTGCCATGCTGCCGTCATCCTTCATGATTTCGCAGATGATGCCGGCGGGAATTTTGCAGCCGCAAAGNCGCGCCAGATCGACGCTTCCCTCCGTTTGCCCGATGCGCACGAGCACGCCTCCCGGGCGCGAAGCGATGGGGAAAACGTGGCCGGGACGTGCCAGGTCTTCGGGCCGGCAATCGGGGCGGGAAGCCAGTTGCATCGTATGGGCGCGATCCGCCGCACTGATGCCGGTCGTTACGCCTTCGGCCGCTTCGATGCTGACGTGAAAAGCCGTGTGGAAACGGCTCGTATTGTGGGCTGTCATGGGTGGAATATCCAGCTCTCTGAGCCTGGATTGTGTCATGGTCATGCAGATGAGACCACGGCCATGCATGGCCATGAAATTGACATCCTCGGCCGTAACGCACTCTGCCAACATGCAAAGGTCACCCTCATTTTCGCGATGCTCGTCATCGACGAGAATGATCATCCTGCCCTGTTTCAGCGTTTCTATGGCATCTTCAATTCTTGCCAGCATACAGACAAAATCTCGGTTATCGCCTCATCCCTGATCGCCCCGAACATGCGCTTTCCAAATCTGAAAGCTGTGAATCGCAGATTCACGTCCACATGACCGACCCAGTGGCGCAAGGCGTTCCTCTCGCTTTGGTGGCAGAGAGGCGTTAGAAGCCCGCTTCGCGAAGCTTATCAAGGCTGATCGCGGCAGGCGCGCCCCCTATAGCACTTCCCTTTGGGTTGGTGCAAGATAGCAGTTTCTCAATGTATTTACCCAAAATATCGACTTCGATGTTGATTCGGCGCCCGACGGCAAAAAATGCGTCCTTCAGGATGCGCTGTGTGTGGGGGATGAGCATGATTTCGAAGCTGTTCTGAGAGACGCAATTCACTGTCAGCGAGGCGCCATCGAGGGCAACTGAGCCCTTTTCGACAATGTACTTCAGAAGGCCGGGATCACATTCTACCTCGACGGCGCGGGCTGAACCGCGTGGCTGAGACGAAGCGATACACCCCACACCATCAATATGACCCGTGACCCAGTGTCCTCCCATGCGATCGCCAAGCTTTAGCGCGCGTTCAAGGTTAACATCGCTTCCCAGGGTAAGTGCACCGAGGTTTGTGCGGGAAAGCGTTTCGCCTGAGGCATCTGCTTCGAATCGGTCTTCGCTAAAAGCTGCGACCGTCAGGCATGCGCCGTTGACAGCGATGCTTTCTCCAAGCTGGTATTGTTTCAGCGTGCAGGCAATGCCCAGGCGCTGGCCGCCGTCTATGGGCTGGCGGCGGATTAATTTGCCGGTAGACTCTATGAGACCCGTAAACATGTTCTACTCCGCCGTTTGGGGATAAGTGAGGTGGCCGCTGAGCCGTATGTCGTCATCCAGGCGCAGAATGTCGAGAGAAGACAAGAGGGCTGCTGATTGCATGTGGGCGATGCCCTGTCCTCCCATGGGGCTGGGGGCAGAAAGTCCGCCGATGAGCTTTGGTGCAATGTAGATATCGACGGCATCGATAAGGCGAGCATCGTAAAGCGCGCCGTGGAGCCTGGCGCCGCCTTCACAATAGAGTGTGGTGATGCCATAGCGCTCGACGAGTGTGCGCAGGATTGCCTCAGGATCCAGGGCATCGTCGATGGTCGGGACATGGGCGATGTCGACGCCAAGATCTGCGTAGGGCGTCAGGCAGGCATTTTGATTTGCCGTAAACAGAACCGTGTTTTGGGCCGAGGTATCGAAGACCTGCATGGAGAGCGGCAGGGAGAGCCGGCGATCAAGAATGACCCGAAGGGGTTGCCGATGCTCACCCTCAAGGCGGACATTGAGCATGGGGTTGTCGAGACGAACGGTTTGGGTGCCTGCCATGATGGCCTCATGACGGGCTCGCGCGAGATGCACATCGTGGCGGGAGGCTTCGCCGCTCACCCAGCGCGCGTGCCCCGTTCGCGTCGCAATGTGACCGTCGGCGGACATGGCCCATTTGGCTGTGACAAAGGGCAGACCCGTTCGAGTGCGTTTGAAGTAGGGCGCATTGAGCAGATCCAGTTCGGTCTGGCACAGGCCCACTTCGCATGGGATGCCGGCTGCCTCAAGCCGGGCGATGCCTGCGCCGGATACGCGGGCATCCGGATCGGTGGTTCCGATGACACAACGCGCAATGCCTGCCTGAATGAGCGCTTTTGTGCAGGGAGGGGTACGGCCAAAATGATCACACGGTTCGAGGGTGACATAGATGGTCGAACCCTTAAGATCAAAGCCTCGCTGTTCTGCCGACCGCATGGCTTCGATTTCGGCATGGGGAAAACCTGCACCTCTGTGGTAGCCGCGGCCAAGCTCCATGCCATCGCGAACGAATACCGCACCCACCATCGGATTGGGATGTGTTGCCCATCCACCGCGTTTCGCTTCCTCAAGCGCCAGGTTCATCCAGTCGCGATCATTCATCGCTGCACACTCTATTCCTTAACATTATCCAGATCGTCGGCGCAGCTTGTGTCTTAGCCTGGCGATAAACCCGCGCAGCTCATTGGGTACGACGAACCATGCCAGCATTGCGCACAAACTTGTGCCCAGAAAGCCGGAAACTGCAAGTGTCCAAAGCGCTTTGACCGTGGCTGCCTCGAAAGATACCCACGATGAGAGCCAAAGTCCCAGGCGGCTTCCGCCCCAGGCTGCCAGCCCGAGCATAAGCCCTGGCACAAAAGCACGCAATAGCCGCATGGGCTGGAGATGGACATTCTTGCGCCGGTACAGAAGGATAATGCTTGCCGCCTGCATTGCCATGCCGATGCACGATGCCATGGCAAGACCGCGCAGGCCATACATGGTGCTCAAAACGCCATAGACGGGCAAAGAAAGCACCGTGACGATGGTTGTGGCTATCATTGGTGTCAACGTGTTTTGGGCAGCGTAAAATGCGCGGACACTCACCATCTGGATGGTCCAGAATACGATCGAAATCGAAAAAATCTTCAAAATGGCTGCTGTTTTGGCTGTGTCTTCGCTGCCAAAGGCGCCACGCTCGTACACCAGTGCCACCATGGGCTCTGACAGTGCCACGAAGAAGCCGACCAAAACCAGCGACAGGATGATCACGTTGCGAAGGGTTTTGTGAAGTGTCTCGGCGGCGGTCAGGAATTCCCCTCTGGCCGAGAGCTGCGAGAGGTAGGGAAGGGCCGCCTGACCCGCTGCCTGCCCCACGATGGCAATGGGAACGAGCACCAGACGGCGTGCATAGTTCAGCCAGCTGATGGATCCCGCTTCCATCGTCGAACCAATAAAGCGGCCCACCCATTCGTCCACTGTCGTTAAACTGACACCAAGCATGAGTGGGAGCGTGAGCAAAATGTATTTTCTAAAATCCACATCGCCAAACCCAAATACCGGCCGATAGCTTATCCTGGCACGGACGAAAATGAGCGGCAGCAGAAATGGGCCCGCCATGGCGCCCACGAGCGCCCCTATGGCAAACCCCTTCATGCCCATGCTCGCGCCCAGAATGATGCCACCCAGGATGATGAAGGCATTGTAGATGAGGGGTGCGAGTGCAGATGGCAAAAATTGCCCCCGTGCCATGAGCACCGCCATCATGAGGCCTCCCAGGTAATGAAAGAACTGCCCCGGCAGAATGATGCGCGTCATCTCGACGGTTTGTGCAACCTGCCAGGCATCGAACCCCGGAAACAGCATCCTGACCATCTCGTGCGTAAAAACACCACAGATCAGGATGGCGCCCAGCACAAGTGCTCCCATCGTCGTGGCGATGAGGGAAAAAAGACGATTGGCGCGATCAGGGTGCCCCTTAGCCAGGTAACCCGCAAAAAGTGGAATGAAGGTGATCGACAACGTTCCGCCGGCCAGAAAATGGTTCATCAGGTCGGGCAGCATAAAGGCGGCATTGTAGGCATCTGTTTCGCTGCCAGCGCCTGCCTGGTAGGCTATCACCGCCTCGCGAACGTAGCCCAGGAGCCGCGAACAGAGTATGCCGGCTGACAGAATGAGTGCCGCCAGACCGATGCGTTTAACGCGTGTTGTTGAAGCGCAGTCCTGCTCTGTATCCCGGGGAACGCTGTCGTTTGGGGGAGATTCGCCCTGCGTCCGGCAGCCGTCCTCATGCGGTGTAGGCGCGTCGGCGCCTGTCTCCCTGCTGTCTTGTGTTTTCATTCACACTCCTCCCCAGGGGGGGAGGGGTTCTGCGGCACACACCCGCCTAGAGGTACACGCCCGTCTGGTGGCACATATCCTTCCTTCTCCCATGGAGGGGGCGATTCCTGCGGAGATTGAGAGTCACCCAGATCTTCAGATGTTTCTTCATCCCGTCTGCGCCGCGCCGCGCGAAGGCGCGCAGACCACCACAGCACGAGGATAACCGTCAGGGCGATTGCACCTCCCAGGATGGCGGCTGTCGACAGAACGGACAGTGCCCTGGAAGAGGACTGAGCTGCCTGGGGCTGGTGAGGATCTGAAACCGGTTCAGCCATCACCTGAATGCCTGAGACAAAATTCGCCAAAAAAGTGTCATAGAGTGCGACGGCTGAAGCGTCATCCAGTGATACGTAGAGAAATATCTGCGCCAGACGATCACCCGTTGGAATGAGAAAGGACGTCTGACGTATGTTGCCGCTTTGCAGTGCCGTAATGGCTGAGACAGCCTCGTCCCTGCGTATGATGTCGATAAGCCCCACCAGGGGGGATGGCGATAAAATTCGAGTCTGCATGACATGGACATTGGGAATGTCACGAAGTGCGTTCGCTGAAGCCTCCAGGTGGGCGTTCATCTGCGCCGGTGTATCGAGATAATAGCCCCCGTCGAGGCGAAAGAAGACGACACCGTCCTGTCCATTTTGCCCCAGCCGCATGCACCCTCGCCCGGCTTTGAGCGCCAGTTCCTCATCACAGGAATGCGTTTCGATGCCTTTTGGCAGGGCAATGATTAGCCCCTCGTCTGCATAAAAATAGCTCTCCCCCGGCTCGGCGCGGGCCAGAGAGATGAACGGCAAACAGGTGAAGATGGCAAAAATGACAGGAAGAAGCGTTTTTTTCACCCAAGCCATGCGCAGCATGGCAAAGGGCTCGGGGGAACGTGTTCCCCCGACGGGGTGTGGAGCGGCACCCCACAAAAAGCGGGGCGTTGCGGGGCGGCGTTTGAGCCCCGCAAAGGGGGTAGACGCGTATCGGCCAACGGTCGATAGCGGCGCAGGGGGCGTTGCCCCCTTCAGATCCTGTGCCTGTACCCTGCACATATCAGGACGCGTTTTGAGGTGAAGGTATTTTGTCAAACACGACATACAGATCCCGCAAGATATCTGAGAAATTCGCATACCGCTGTGACGGTTCAAAGGCGGTACACCAATCAATGATGCGGATCAAATCGCCATACACACCGGGCTTGAGGGTAGAAAGACTTGGTGCAGCTGTTATCGCCGACACTTCGCGAAGCAGTGAGCCCGCGCTGAAGCTCGTATAAGGCACCCGGCCCAGGAGCGCATAATTCAGCAGCATGCCGAAGGCAAAGATGTCTGTCTGTGCGTTGGCGTGCTGGAAATTGTAACGAAGCTCCGGTGCCGCGAACGGGATGTGCTCGGGGCTTAATTGCTCGGGCTCGCTGATGTAGAGGCGCTGGCCGAAATCGTAGAGCACCGGCGTGAAGATGCCCTTCCGATTTTCGAAGAAAACATTAGAAGGCTTGAGATTGCCATGGATAAAGCCGGCATTGTGAGCCGCCAGCAGGGCCTGTCCCAGCAGGATGAACGTTTGTGCGGCCACCTTGTCGCTCAGCACCACATTATTGGCCATGCATTGTGCCAGGCTCTTTCGCACGGTATTCGCCGTCACGATGGCACAGGATTCAGGATAGATGACCAGCACGTCTTGGATATAGGGCGTGTGTTCGGCCAGGAGCTTGCTTCGGCGAGCGCCTTCGAGGAAGGCTTCGCGCTGCGGGTCGCTTGGATGGTCGATGTATTTAAGGACAAAAGTTCCGCCTGCTTCCTGGTCGAGCGACTGAACCAGCGAGACATTGTTGTTATTGGACAGGAACACCGCCTGTTCAACGCGGTAATGTTTTGTCAGGGCCTCGGGAAGCTGAACAGCTTCAGCCGGCACCTGAAATGACCCCGTGCGCTTGCGCACCGGCGGCAGACCAGCGGCAGACCAGCGCACATCTGCCTCGACCGAGGCATTGGTGTTGGCGCGCAGCGTTCCCGGCGCATACGTTTTGGGCGCCTCGACCGTCAGGTTGGCGCTGAGCGTGAAGCGCTTGCCCAGACGTTTGAGCTCCGCCAAAAGCTGGCTGGCTGAAGCAAACCGCTGCGCCGGGTCCACCCGAAGGCCGGATTGGATGAGCGGCACAAAATTTCCGGGTATCGCGTCCGGGTAATAGGTGATTTCGCCACCCCCATGATAAAACTCGACATATTCTTCGTAAGTATCGAACTGCAGCGGCGGACGATGTGTGAAAACCTGATAGATCATCGCACAGATCGAAAAAATATCCGACTGCACGGTGGCATCGTCGAAGTCGAACAGCTGCTCCGGCGCAAGGTAGGGGAGGGCGTGCACGGGATCCAGGTCGGGGGAGAATCTGGAGGCTGCAAAGTTCAATATCCGGGGGGAGAGGCGATCACCCTGCTGATTGAGGATGACGTTGCTCGGATTCATATAGCGATGCAGCACGTCACCGGCATGCGCCATGGAAACGGCATCAATGATCGAAATGAAAATTTCGATGACTTCCTTCGACGTCAGCGTCACATTGAGATCGGAGACGTGCTGTCCAAGCGTGACGCCATGCAGCATTTCCATGACCGAGAAGGTCATTTGCGGACGCGACTCAACGTTTGTGATGTGGACGATGTTGGGATGGTTAAGGCGCGCCTGCACGCGGGCAGAAGCAAGAAATCGCTCTCGCCGCTCCGGGAAAAACGGATCATCGGGATCGCCCATGAGCATCTTTACGACGCCCTGCACATCAAGGCGCGTGTCAAGGCATCGCAAAATGGCCGTTTCTCCGCTCGCGCCGAATATCTCCTCGACGTAGTATCGATCCAGTAACGTGTCACCTATGGCTGGGATAAAGCGCATATCACCTTCAGTCAAGAAACGCGTTGCCATGTATCAGCAATGCCCGTGCGTTCCCCCAAGAAGCTTGCGGGAAAATCGCACGCAGTCTAGAACAATTGTCCATATCTGCAAGCATATTTCACAACAAATTGCCCGCCGATCCCTCCGTATCGGCATTGCTGCTGCCTGCCTTGCGAAACAATGCACGAAGCGGACGCCGC
>WQTY01000080.1 GCA_009786045.1 Pseudomonadota bacterium
CCCGCCGACGCAACGCCTAATCTCTATGCTTTTTTATGTGGGGGAGCCAGCTCCCCCACTCCCCCTGCAATGCTACGCATTGCCTTGGGTAAGCTTGCCCGCAGGTACAAAACACCAATGATACCATTTTCAAGTCAAAGCAGGAACCATTGCCGACGCAACGCCTGATCTCTATGCTTTTTTTTATGTGGGGGAGCCAGCTCCCCCACTCCCCCTGCAATGCTACGCATTGCTTTGGGTAAGCTTGCCCGCAGGTACAAAACACCAATGATACCATTTTCAAGTCAAAGCAGGAACCATTGGCGTAACCATGAATTATTGAGCAAGCGGATCTCCAAATTCCCCTCCATTGGAGGGGTGCCCGAAGGGCGGGGTGGTTTTAGCAACTGTCGGGGAACGAGTTCCCCCACGTAAAAATGTACTAATCCTTCCACATGAGTCGCCAGGGTCTTCGTTTCAGTTCGCGCACGAGATCGCGCACGCTGTCATAGATTTCCTCGTCTCGCAGGAACATGCCAATGCTTCCCTGTCCCTGTTCGAGGCGATGAACAATGTTTTTGGCCATGGCCATGATGGCACGAACATCCTCGACAGAGGCATTGGCCTGAGCAAGCAGGGGCGGCAAATCAGCCAGCAGGAGGTTAAGCGCGTGCGAAGCATTTTGAAGGTTTCCGAGGGATTGGCGAAGGGTCTCGGGCGTGTCCGAATCGATACCTTCTGCCAGGCGGCGTATGGCTGCCGCCGCCCGTGCTGCATCACCGATGGCAGCATCGGCGCGAACCATCATGCGATCGAGCGTCTGCCCATGGCGCGCCACATACGTTTTGCCGCTCTCCAGCAAAACGCGTGAATCCGACACGATGGCCGAAACGTCATCGGCATGTGCCTTGACCAGCACATGGGTATCCACAATGAGCGCATCGAAATCGACAAGGGTGCGTTCAAACTGAACGATCAAACGCACCAAATCCACTTCATCATGATTGATGGCATCCGCCAGACGATGCGCCGTAGTCTCCAGAGAGCGTGCCACGGAATTCAGGCGAATGACATCATTGCCACGAAAGACGTGCCCTTCCCTGACAGGTGTACACCCCGCAGCACTGCCCGCCGTAAGCAGCAAAAACGGTTCTCCCAAAACACTGTCCACTGCCACTTCAAAGTGACTCTCGGCACAAAGGGCCACAAATTTGTCGGCATCCACGGCAACTTCAAGTCTAAGCCAGGCCCCATCCTCACGGCGCTGAGGCAAAAAGTCTATGCCCGATACACGGCCAATGCCAAAACCACCCACCTTGAGTTCTGTGCCGCGCTTAATGGCGCCAATGTCCAAAAATTCGACCTGAATCGTTTTCGCAGGCGTCATGCGAAAGTCACCCAGGATCCAGATAAATGCGACAAAGATGCCAAGACTGAGAAGAACGATGCATACCAATCGGATGAGTTTTGAGCGTTGTGACATGGTGAACCACTATGCAGAACTTGAGTTGATGGGCGCATGCGCCAGAAACTGCCCTACAATGGACGCTGAAGCCTGATCAAGATCGGCCGGAGCCCCCACATGGACAATGCGGCCCTCGTCGAGAAAAGCGACCCTGGTCGCAAGCTGGCGCATCGAAACCAAATCATGGCTGATGACGAAAAAAGCACATTGCACGTCCGATATCGAAGCTCGTACGGCCTCATCCACGAGATTGGCATCGGCACGAATGAGCCCCGTCGTGGGCTCGTCGAGGATAACGCAATCCGGCTGCATGACAAGTGCCCTTGCGATGGAAAGCTTCTTCTTGATGCCAACGCCAAGCTGAGCACACAACGTCGATGCTTCTCTGGCCGAAATCCCCAGAGCATCCATCCTGAGGCGAGCCTGTCTGGCGGCCTGACGCATACCATAACCCATTACCCGGCGAAGCGGGAGGCAGACATTCTCAAGTGCCGTCATGTCGTCAAACAGCAGCGGCTGCTGAAACACAAGCACACACCGCCGTCTCAGTCCATACAAAGCATCCTCGCTCATGGCCGTCACTTCGTCACCCTCGAACTGAATGCTGCCGCAATCCGGCCTCAAAAGACCCACCAAAAGGCGCGACATAACGCTCTTGCCCGCCCCGCTCTTTCCCAATACATAAAAAATCTCACCACGCTCGACCGACAGCGACACACCCCGCAGAATAGACTGATCCCCAATCGACTTGTGTACATTATCGTAGCGAATCAGTGGCAGCGACATTTCAATCTCAGGTTATGCGGGGGCAGCGACTGGGTCGTTAAGCGCTTCGTGGGGGAACTCTGCCCTCCTTATTAAGGAGGGGTGGACACTGCGAAGCAGTGGACGGGGTGGTTGTCCCAACACCCCCTGCGATGCTTGCGCATCGCTTTGGTGAGAGAACGAAGTACATCATTTTTGCCAAAATTGCCGTCTTTTGTGACAGTTTTCCGCCTGCAAAGGCGAGAGAATTTCACAGGAGCGGCCGTCCCAGTCGCCCGATTGCCGCCAAAACGGCAAATTTGCTTTGGCTGGCACACTGAGCATGGTAAAGTGTCGTGCGCGGCGCTGGTTGGCGCTGTGTTTTGAGTCGACACATTCAAGGAGTGACACAATGAACAAGCAAATTTCTGCACTGATGGACAAGGTTTTGACCAAGGGCATGGCACTCATGGAGAGTGAGAAGGTTCAGAAGATTTTGTCTTCCCCTCAGGCACAGCGCGCCATGGATTTTGGCATCGCTGCATTGACATCTCTCCAAAATGCCAAAGAAACCGCCAAAACAGACATCGCATCCGGGCTGGGTTTAGCCACGCAAAAAGATCTTGAGGCTTTGCGCGAGTCCCTCGAAAAGGTTCAGATCAAGATCGAAGATAAGAAAACCCTCGCCATCGCCGAAGAAAAGTGCACTAAGGCTGAGGAAAAATGCGAAGATAAAGAAGCCAAAGCCGAAAAAAAGGCTGCCGACAAAGCCAAGAAGGCCTAGGCTGCCATCAGCGTACTTGGGTGTTTCTTTAACCCTGCTGTACCGGGCATCTTGGGATTTGGGGGGCATAGATGGCTTTCAGTCGTAGTCGGATTCGTTTCATCGCACTGTTCGCCCTGGGTGCATTCTTTCTGGTTTTTCTGCTGGGCTGGTTTGTCCTCGCACCAAAGCTCATCGCTGCAAAGCTTGATAACGTCCTCGCCGAGGTCAGCGTCAAAACGCAGCGAACAGTCAGCTACGAACGTGCACGGCTGTCATCCCCAAAGAGCCTCACGCTCGACGGCATCGTCATTTCAGACGTCGGCGCACCGGCCAGCAAAGGGATAAGCATCCGTTCCGTGACCATCAGCCTGGATCGCCTGCCCCTTGGCACAGACTTTCGCGTTGCGCATATTGACATCAGCACCGTCGATGTGGCGTTTCACCATGCCAATGGCCAAACAAATTTCGATGATGTTCTGGATCTTCTCCGACCCCGCGATGCCGAACCCAAGACACCTTCACAGCCCAAAGCATGGCGGCGCTATATCACCCCCATGCCCTCCGTTCACATCGACGCCATCCACGTCTTAACGACACCCATTGCGTTTCATTCCGACCTCTCACTGCTCGCCGTGTCTGCAAAAAACGCCTCGTTCAGGACAACAGCCGACGGAGGGTATGCGCTTACGGCGAACGTTGCTGCAGAACTTAACGAAAGTGGCCATGCCACAGTGTATGCGTCCGAACTTCAGGGGAACCTGAAAAACGGGCGCGAAGGCTCCGTCACGCTCACCCTGCCCAAATCACAGCAGGGCACTTCCCCCAAAGCCCTGCAACTTGCAGGGCATAACGCAACTTTCGAAAAAATTCTCTGGGAATTGCCCACAGCTTTCGAAATTTTTGCGCCTAAACTGACACATCTTGACGCGACCCTCTTCGAGGCAAAATCTGCCAGAATTAACCTCATGGCCCTGCCACCAAAGAAGGTCAGCGGCGTCTACTTTAAAGAAATCGAACTCATCGAACCCAACATCCACATCGTCATTGGCGATGAGGACCTCGCACTCACAGGGCTCATCCAGGAAGCCAAAAAGACCTGGCTCAAGCAGGATCCGCCTGCAGATGCTGCATCTGCGCCTCCCGTTGAAGCCGCAGATGCGCCTCCCCCCCGCCATGTCAAAGATCTTTTCTTCTCCCAGCGCTTCTTCATCACCCATGCCAGCATCGACATTGTCGACCAGCGCAAATCCGCTACAAGCGATCTTCGCATCGATAACCTGACACTGGAGCTCGGCTACCGAAGCATCCGAAAAATCGTTGATTTGCAGCTCGACATCCAAACTTCCATTCCCCTGTCGCTCTCGGCCGAACTCAGTGCGCGCTATGGTCTTAAAACAGAGGATATCGAGGGCAAGTTTGTCATCCACGAAGGCACTGTCCTGGACACCACCAAAGCATGGCAGGCACGAATCCAGCAGCGGCTGAAGGAAGATCCTGGCAACGTCTCAGGTTTTGAGCGACTCATCGCATTTCTCAACATGGAAGGCGCCTCAGGGCAGGGGAGCATCGCATTTGAAGGCAACCTCAGCAATGAGAGCCTGCGCACATGGGGGAGCATCAGCTCTCGCGGCTTTGCACTCTTTTCAGAAGCCATCAGCCCCATACCGCTCTCCCTCGAAGGCGGCCTGGCATTCGATGTCACTGTCGCAGATTTCGCGATGCCAAAACTCACACTGCACACCTTCGACATTGACATGGAAGGGGTTGTCACCTCTCTGCGCGGAACGCTTGCCCGCGAAGAGCTCGCCCAGCCAAGGCGCGGCCGAAATCCCCAGCGCATCGACACCGTACGCACGATAACCTATGACCTGGTCCTGTCGTTGCCGAAAACCCAGGCTCAAACGGTTCTGTTGTCAATACCCCATGCCTTCCGCCCAAATCTGGACGGATTAAGCTTCGCGGGCAACATCTCACTTGAGCTTTCAGTGAAAGGAAACCTCGCTTCCGTCGCAGATACCCAGCACAATTTCTCGCTCGTATTATCCGACGACTTTGCCGTGACGGCCTGGCCTGCGAATCGAAACATTGCCAACCTCAGCAAAGGTTTCATCCACACCGTGCGCGATCCCAACGCCCTTCAGGAGCACAGAATCTCTGTTCCACCCTCCATCTACCCCATTCATAAAACTAACCCTGCCAGGAGAAATGACATCATCATCCTCTATAACCCCGGACTGGTCGCCGACGATATCCGCATGACCCATCCGAACTGGGTGCTTTTTGAGGATCTTAACCCCTGGCTGATTCAACTCATTACCACCACCGAAGACGGCTCATTCTTTACGCACACAGGTTTCAGCCCACTGCAGATCAAAGCTGCCCTGGCCAAGAACCTTCAGCGCGGCGAGTTCAATCGAGGGGCATCGACCATCAGCATGCAGCTGATAAAGAATCTCTTTTTCGATCGCAACAAGGCGCTGTCGCGAAAATTCGAGGAGATGCTTTACACTTGGCTGATGGAATCCGTTGTCATGATTCCCAAACAGCGCATTCTTGAGCTCTACTTCAACATTATCGAATTTGGACCCGAAATTTACGGCATTGAAGAAGCCGCCAAATACTACTTTGGCAAGCGCAGCCAGGCCCTCACACTCAAAGAAAGTGCCTTTTTGATGGCCATTATCCCCAGCCCGCGAAAAGGTGCGCTCTATCGTCAGGCACAGAGCGATCGTGCCGTCCAAAAAACGATGGCCTTCTACATTCAGGAGATGCACAGGCGTAAATGTAACTCCGAAACGCTTGCCAGCCTTCGAGCAAGGTACGCCAAACGTGGCCAGCCCCTTCCCTTCGAGCCTTGTTGCCCTCCCGCCGACAGCCTTGAGCTGATGAAGAATGAGGCGCTGGCTTTCCATATTCCCAACCCCAAAGACCCGACCCAGTATGAGTATCGCCCGGATCTCTACACAGCGAGGGGGACACCGCTTATTCCCGTACGCCGATCGAGCTGTGGCTATCACAGCGGTGCGAGTGTCGAGTCTATTTTTGACGCCCTCATGCCCGAGCAGATGCCTGTCAAGGAGCTTGGCGATGAGCGATAGATGGCAGGGACAATCCAAATGAAACTATTTCAATCCCAAAAGCGCAGCTGTGCCCTTATAGGCATGGTTCATTTGCAGGCACTGCCTGGCACACCGAATCATCGTGCTTCGATCACACAAATTCTCGATGCTGCGCTTCGCGACGCGCAAGCCCTTGTCGAGGGAGGATGCGATGCCCTTCTCGTCGAGAACATGGCGGACTTGCCTTATCTCAATGGCTCGGTGGGCCCGGAGATCGTCGCAGCCATGGCCATTGCCGTTGATCGCATCGTCACAGGATTTGATCTCCCGGTAGGTCTCCAGGTTCTGGCGGCAGCAAACCTCGAAGCGATGGGCATCGCCGCCTGTGCAGGCGCCAGCTTCATTCGAGCCGAAGCGTTTGCCTATGCACATGTCGCCGACGAAGGCTGGATCAACGCATCGGCCGCCCATGTATTGCGCCTTCGCAAGCGCCTTGATGCCGATGTGCGCGTCTTCGCTGATGTGCAGAAAAAGCATGCCTGCCATGTGGTCACCTCCGACACCTCCCTCGAAGATCTGTCTCACGGCTTTGCCTTCTGCGGTGCCGATGCCCTCATCGTGACTGGCGTCTCAACAGGTGCCCAGGCCAATATCCAGGACGTCACACGCGCACGCAGCGCCCATTTGCCTGTCATCATAGGCTCGGGCATTGATGCCCAAAACGCTGCCAGCTTTGGCGCCGTTGCTGACGGACTCATCGTCGGCTCTTCGATTAAAATCGACGGCAACTGGCGCAATTCCGTCGATGTGGCACGCGTCCATAAAATCGCCCAGGCGCTTGACGAACTCGCAAAAACATGACCACAACACAGACACTTCGCCTCACGGAGGTCTTCTATTCGATACAGGGAGAGTCGAGCTTCGCCGGACAGCCCTGCGTCTTCATCCGCCTGTGCGGGTGCAATCTGCGCTGCACCTGGTGCGATACAGCCTATGCCCATGAAAACGGCTTCGAAATGACCCTCGAAGCCATTCTCGAAAAAATCGACTGCTATCAGTGCCCTCTCGTCGAACTCACCGGCGGCGAGCCCATGTGCCAGACACAGGATGCATGCGCCCTCATGCAGGCTCTGCTGGCTCGAAACATGACCGTACTTCTCGAAACCAATGGCACCCTGCCGCTTGATCAGGTACCAGAGGGTGTGCATCGAATCATCGATCTCAAGCCCCCCCAGAGCGGTACGCTTCATTGCACCGACATCTGGCAGGGTTATGCACGCAGCTGGCGAGAGGGTGATGAAATCAAATGCGTCGTCGCCTCAAAAGACGACTTCGACTGGTGCGTGGAAAAACTTTTTGAGTATGGCGCCATGGGACGCGTCATCATCCACTTCTCACCCGTCTGGGGTGTTTGTCATCCCCAGGAACTCGTGGCGTGGATTTGCGAATCTCACCTTCCCATCAGACTTAATTTTCAACTCCATAAAGCCATCTGGTCACCGGAAACACGAGGCGTTTAAGCGGGGGAGCCAGCTCCCCCACACCCCCTGCAATGCTACGCATTGCTTGTGGGTGGACAACGAACTTTGCTATACCTCCTATCAGCAAACAGCGTTTCTTCCGTTCGCAAGACGAGATATGCCGCCACAACAATGACATTTTGCCCTTCACCCGAAGCGATACTTTGTATCGCAGGATTACCCATGAAAACGACACTATCCAAAACATTCCGGTTCGAGGCGGCCCACCGCCTGCCACGCGTCCCAGAAGGCCATAAATGCTCGCGGCTCCATGGGCACAGCTATCAGGTCGACGTGATTGTACGGGGCAAAGTGGATGACGTCACCGGCATGGTCGTCGATTTTGGCGACATCGCAATAGCCTGGCAACCCATGCATGCTGTGTTGGATCATTACTATCTCAACGAAATCGAGGGCCTCGAAAATCCAACCTCCGAAATTCTGGCCCGCTGGATCTACGATCGGCTCAAACCCAGCCTCCCCGACCTCTTTGCCATTCACATCAGCGAAACCTGCACCTCCAGTGCTCGCTATCAACCCGAGGGCTGACCATGCCAAATGCCGTAGCGCTCATCCTGGCCGGCGGACTGGGTAAACGCATGCACTCGAATCAAAGCAAATCCATGCATGCCGTTGCCGGCCGCCCCATGATCGACTGGCTCCTTGATACCTGCCAACAGGCTGGCGTACCGCACGCAGTCGTCGTCGTATCCCCTTCCGCCAGCGACATTCGTGCCCATCTCAATGCTCGCCCCTCCCCCCCAACGCT